>CAYUTH010000041.1:0-14213 GCA_964447485.1 uncultured Candidatus Cloacimonadota bacterium
AAATGTTACCATGAAAATAGTATCTATTAGCCACAGTTATCTGAACACTCCCAATGTAATATATTTTTTCTTCTATATTACAAAATTTAATTCCCTTACTATTTGCTAATAAACACCATCTCAAAAGAAAACTCCGTAATCATATAACCATAAATAAGCACTATCTATTTTTCTTAACCGTAAAGATACTATTAGAATTTACTTTGTTTTTTTATCCTTATACACATTAGAGAATTGCAATCTCACAAAACCTTATGTATATTCCTCCGTATATATTTTCTATTACATAATAATTTTATTTGGCTTTAACTTTCACTCTGGTTGTTCATCATTATACCAATAATATGGAATATTCTCTCCGGCTACAACAGTATATGTTCGATTAGGACCACCACCAGGAAATTCTGCTGTGTCCCAACTACCATTTATACGAAATTTAAATTCTAATTGCTGATCAGGAACCATGTTATAATATGTAATTTCGTAGATGCCATCGCCTTCGATATCGTCAAAACGGATAGAACCTTCCCAATTATTGAAATTCCCTGCGACATCAAGAAAATCACTGCCAAATATAAAGTATCCTAATTCAACTTGATAATTCATATTAACCTGAAAGGTAACGATTGTTGGATCTAATTCGCCATAGAAATCAGATGTAATATTATCTTCTGATTTTACAGTATATACCCTATTATCACCACCCAGATCTTCTAAAACACCATTAATACCATATCTATACTCATATGTACCCCCATTGATCAAGTTCGAGAAAGTACTTGTATAGATGCTGTCATCATCTATATCGTACATTTCGTGGGCAGTCCAATTATTAAAAGTTCCGTTGATACTTAAAGTGTCGGTATCAGGATTGAAAGTTCCATCATCAATTTTTAATTTCATATTAACATCAAAAATAACTGCCCGTATTGAATCAAAGGGTATTTCATAGGGTGTCTTTTCACATCCCCCAAATAATACCAGCGCTGCCAAAAAAAGTAAAATAGATATTTTTTTCATATTTACCTCAAAATTAATTTATGATCAGGACAGAATTACTTCCGCCGTAGCCGTCATCGATCACTTCGAATGCATTGGGGTCTTTCACCCATGTGTTTCTGTCTATGACATATTTGTATTCATATCTGCCGGGAGCAAGCTGCTTTAGGATTGACCAGATACCGTCTTCAGCGATCCTGTCTCCGTGAGTTCCGTCATCATACATCTTATCGATATTCTCATTAAAGCTTCCAGATGAAGTTGCAGTGCCACTCCACATATTGTCCGGAAAACTTCCAGAAAGCGTCACAATGCGTGCGGACGGCGCTTCAAACTGGAACAGGATTCCCCCACCCGGAATTTGATGAGGAGCAGGCAAACGCTTCTTGATGAAGTTCATTGAACATGCTGATAACATGATAAGAGAAATTGCTACCAATATTAGAATTATTTTTTTCATAGTTTATGCCCTTAAAACCTCAACACAGCTTCGACGCCGATGCGCTTCTTTTCCGTGAGTGACTTTTCAGCTTCACGTATCTTTTCACCGAGTCCTGTATAACTGTTCTCAAGATAGTTCTCGAAATTTCCAATTTGATTTATATACTCGAACCTGCCGATCGGCATGAATTCATCTGTCACATCGCTGAGGGCAACTGGATTCACGCCCCAGTACAATGACAGGTCAATGCTTCTGCTCAGATGATAGGTCAAACTGGTAAAGTTACACCAGAACACATCTTTCCATTCACTGAAATCAGTTTTAACCTGGAGGAACGGATCGTTATATATCGGGACACGAACGTCTGTATAGAGTGTCCAGAACGGGGAAATATCCCATTGCAGTGAAGCAATGTTCTCGATCAACTTCGGCTCATATTTGATATCCTGCTGGGCAATCTTGCCTTCATATCCGGCATGGAATTTCTGATTCAGGAGCTCGAAATCATACCCAAGGAAAATATCCCAATACATTGCTGTTTCATATCCCATAAGTGAATACTGTGCATAAGGAACATTTGTATATTTCTGGAACCAACGTCCATTACCATCAGTTTTTTCCATATATACAAAGTAATCATTCCACGTGACAAGACTGTCAGGGAAATCTGTTTTCCACGTACTCATCGCAACTTTGGCAACAAGCTTGTCTGTAGAAAATTCTCCGCCGAGTGTAAGCTGGTTCTTTGCGATATCCCTTGCGAACTCAAGCTTGTTTCTTTGGAAATGAGCAAAGATCTTCAATGCTGCAGGAAATTTCACTTCCAGACCTGCAAATATTCTATCACCTTTTGCAAAAGTCGTTTTCAGGGAATCCATGTTCTCGTTATCAGTATCCTTGAACTGATAATATTCTCCTGAGAGAATGCATTCCAATGGTCCCTGCCACCCGGGTTGATCCATGAAATAGGAAGCCTGCATATCAAACTCGTTACTTGTATGTTCCTTTGAAGAAGTCGTACTCACAGGCAGTTGTGCATGATATTCACCGAATCCGAATCTTAAAGATGTTGTTTCCGGTATCACATCAAAGAGGACTTTTCCCCTGAATGCACTTATGTCGGTATCATCATCACCTGCGTTATCTGCAAAAACTCCTTCTGCCTGGAATTGCATGGGAATGTCAGCAATCGGAAGCGTGAACACCGGCAGGTTCGAGCGGCCATATATACCCATGACATCGTAGCCGAAATTATACCTTCTACAGCCGATGTCACCCACAAGATGAAGAGGATCATCAAAGGTAAGGAATCCGTATTTGTCGAATGCCTGTACCAGGAAATATTGCGTATCGAGTTTGAGGTAGCTTCGCTTGAAATTCAGATGACTCTTCCACATATCAACACCTTCAGCAATGTTGTTGATATTCATGACCGTATAGCCCTCGACCTGTGAATTGAATTTGACCTTCACGCCGAGATTGATGTCGAACAAAGGTTTGTCGAGCATCAGCTTATCATTATAATCTTTTTTGTTAAAAAGATTCTGGGAATACATTCTTCCGTCAAAGAGCACTTTCGGATTGAGCAGTGTGCTGATTCCTTCCTGTTTTACTGGCTCGCTGTTTACAATAAGTTCACCGCCAGCAGTTACTTCGACAAGAGAATTCATGCCACCATAGCCATCATCCTTTTGTTTGGGATTGTCCGGGTCAGTAACCCAGTTGCCATCCACAACGAATTTGTACATATAGGAACCTGGAGAAAGCGGAATGACAATTCTCCACACGCCGTCGTCACCAAGTTTCATCACATTCGCAGAAGTGTTCCATTCATTGAATTCACCGGCAACACTGACCGTGCCTGCGTTCGGTGCTTCATAAAAAAATTCCACGCCTTTTTTTGTTGTCGAGACACCTGCAAAAGCCATGCTGACCCAACAAAACATCATCATGAAAAGTATTACTTTTCTCACTATTACTCCTTATATCCTGTTAAAACCATGCTTTGAAAACGACTCTTATCTCATCCTGCATCGTGCCGCCGGACACAAAGCTGTCGTCATTAACAAGTCCGTATCCGCCATACCAGCTCGGACCATATTGAAGATAAATTTCAGAATTGCCGCCAATCCTGTATTGAAGCTCTCCGAAGAAGCTCATGCGTGAGCCGACCCTGTCATTCACGACAAGACCACGGGCAAAAGCCCGCCAGCGGTCAGAGAGATTCACTGCACATTCAATACCTGCAATTTGTTTTTCCCAGGTTTCACCAATATCTTTTATTTTGAACTGCGTCAGTAATTTTGCCAAGCGGTTTTCTACAGAAAGCTCAGCAAAAAAATCATTATGTTTATAATTTTTCCCGTGCCAGACCTCGTCCTTCATATTATAGTAAACCTTACCCTTGAAGCCGTTCACAAATTCAATATATGCTTCTCCATAAAGATTTCTCACCGGATCCAGACTCACTCCTGTGGAATATTGTTCGCCCTCAAGCTTCTGGTTTTGCGAGTAATTCAAAGTAAGCGTTATCGCTCTTTGAGGAACAAAATAGTAGGTATTCACCCAGATGCCAAATTCATCTGATTTGTTTTCGCCCATGTAATTCTTATAGCATTTTCCATAAGTCCAGACTCCGGGATTGATAAACCAATAGCCAAAATTGGGATGACCAACCCGGAAGCCGCGGAACTCCATTTTTGCTGCGACATTTCCTTTGAAAAACTCCCGAAGTCCGCTCAAATAATCACCATCTTTAAAGTATTTACTGCTTTGATCTCTATAATATTTCAATGTGTCAATAATATCCTGCTCGGAGGGAACGCTTGAGAAAGCCATTTCAAAATTGATCTGGTATTTACCGAGTTCTGCGTGTTCATCAAAAACAAGAACCTGGTTGTAGGAATCCTTATCACCGATCCCATAATTCTTGCGCTGGTAGAATATTCCGGTTTTGAACTTATCTTTAAACAAATTCTGTCGCAGTCTGACAAGATGGATGTCATCGCTGTCACCCTGTGAAAAATCCGAAAACACGTATGTGGCGCTTCCACCCCAGGGCTCCCACAGATCGAAACGCACCCCCTGCCCGTTGCCATCATTATTTACGGAACCGGAATTAAGCACATTAAGAAGCGATCCGTCCGTCCAGTAATGATTATTTTCGCGCGTGAATAAAACCGTGTTGAATCCGAAGCCATTCTTTTCCTGCCTGTATGAGATATGCGCTTCCGACAAAAGACTTTCTGCATGATCCATCAAGTTGCCGTCTTTATCATATTTATCACTGTAGAATTTCACATAAGCCTCAGAATTTGCTATAGGATTGGCATAAAAACGGAACTCAACTTTAAAATCAGGATCCCACACATTCCAATGAAAGCTGTCGGATTCATATTTCGTTCCGAAAACGCTTTCAAGATACCCTTCCAGCCGAATCTGAGCATGGAGAGAGAATGAGCAGATCACAAGAAAACTTACAAAAAATAATATACTTTTTTTCACGTTAGAATACCTGTACATTTATCTCATCTAAATTGAACACCGAATGAAAGACGGTATGTACTGCCAAGCTCTTCGTGAGAATACACAGCGCCGTCGAGGGTCCAATTCTTCGCTTTTATTCCGAAACCAATCGTTAAATAATCTCTGTTCAATCCCATTCTTGGAGCAAAGACATCAAAGAACCATATCTCCCATCCAAAATGGAGACTGCTCTCGTCGTTATCCCAGTTATAATCCAAAAGGAAATTCACCACATCCCGCCATTGGTAATGAGCGCCGATGGCAAAATTCCTTTTGATCTTCTCGCTCTCAGAAACCATAGTGACACTTCTTTCAAAGAGATTTCTGGCAACGAAACCAAGAGAAAAATTCTTCAGCGGGGTTGTGATCAGACCAGCATCCACATCGAAAGTTGATGTATTCTTGGCATCATCATAGCCGGAAACTCTCACGCTGTAGTTATCCAGGCTTAGTCCAAACCTGATCGGAATGTGCTTATACCATAGTATGCTTGCAGCAGACAGCGCGATAACCTGCTCGGAATATTCATGAAGGAGATTTATCTGGGTCCAGCCCACTCCGAGGTGTACAAATTTCAGGGGAATGGACACTGCCACCATTTCATTATACAGGTCATCTACACCATACAAATTTTGATGTGATGCAAGAACAGAATAGCGGCTCACATAAGAAAGCCCGGCAGGATTCCAGAATACTGCAGAGGGGTCATTCGCAAGACCCACATATGCTTCTCCCAATGCCATGGGACGTGCGCCCCAGTTCATACCTATGAAATTTCCCTGTAATCCGATTGGGATCAATAATAAAAATAGAGCTAATAATCCGATTTGTTTATTTATACTTTTTTTCATCATTATTTAATTACCGAAATCGCTTCATTATGGCTGACCTCTTGTGAGTCCGAGACCACTCTCAGGATGTATATGCCAAAGGGAACTTCATTCCCGTTCTTATCTTTACCGTCCCATTCCCAATCCTGATTTTCCAGATCTATCAGTTCTGCATTGCCAATAAATTCTCCTCGTACATCATAGACCTCGACCTTGAAAGCGCTGATGCGGTTCAGGGTAAGTTGAAAAGTGAGTTTTTCACCTTTGGTTGGTGCAAATACTTTCCCATCGGGGAATTTCACTGAAATAACATTAAGGGGAATCTCTTCGAAAGGAGGAGTTTTGTAAAAGGTTACTCTTTCTTTGGGGCTGATACCAATATCAGGACTTCCATCTCCTGTTGAATCAACGCAGATCTCTACATAATTATCAAGTACAGATGTTGAGATCCCATCGCTGGGCATTCCACCAAGATTGTTTGGTATGACATCGGGACCACCAAGATTATCCGAGCCGGTAGTAATCACTGCGAGCATTTTCAAGTTTGGAAAATCCTTCATTGTGTGAAGGGAATCATAATAGATCACTTCCCATGGAATTGCTGCTTCCATTGCTCTGCCAAGATTACCTGTGTTATAGGTCGAATAATCCTCAACTGAGACTTCATCTGCCTGCAATGACGAACCCTCGCGCATTTTCCAGAACTGGGGATTATCATTGGTATCCCATGTGGCAAGGAAGAAGTCGGGATTGTTGCCGTAGAATTTGAATGCTCTCTTCCACGTATTCAGATTTAGCATATCCTGAATGCCATAAGAAGGATACACATCGAGATAATAGATCACATTATTATCCCAGCAGCAGGCATCGATCGCAACATATAGATATGTCAGATCCCAGGTTAGATCGATCTGCTTGACATCGTTGTATTCTCCCCACCAGGAATCATCATCCAGTTCTTGAGATTCAGCAAGGGGCTCTTTTATAAAAAGGCGTTCATCATCCATAAAATCATCACTGAATCCATTGATGATGATCCTATCACTCAGATCATCGCCGGTAGTGGCATGAATAGAACTTAAAGAAAATGTAAACAGTATAAAAAAGAAGAGACCCCGACGCAAAGATCGGGATCCCCGTTTAAAATAGCTTCTCATCATAATTTGACTTCTATCTCATCATTATCATTTTTTTAATAACACCCTTTTTATCAGCAGTGAGTTTATAGAAGTAAATACCTGAACTAACTCTCTTTCCAAAGTTATCGCATCCATCCCATGAAATATTTCTTAAACCAGGTGTAGTATCAATATCAAAATCTTTTACCAGTTGTCCTCTGATATTGTATATTTTTAAATCTGCCTTTTGAATGGAAGCTGGAAGGGAGAAAGAAATCTTAGTAGAACCTTTAAAGGGATTAGGATAATTATGTTTAAGTTCGAAAGTAAATTCGATTTCAGGTTCATCACTTTCTTCTTCGTAGACTAGTCCGAAAAGTTTAGCAATTAATTCATCTCTTATAGCGCAGAAATCTCGTTCTGATTTGGGCTTTAGCTCTGGAATTTTCCCTATATAACCGGATTTTCCGTTGTTCACCATAAGTAAATATGTATAACCCGCATCTATAACTGCATAGACGGAGTCTAATTCTGTATCGGGATCGGAGATAATATCTTCAAAGAAGGTGATCGCTTCTTGAAATTCTTCAAGTTTGATCATACAGTAGTTTGCAAGGTATTGACTTAATTTTGTTCTTTCATCATTGATATTACATTTTGGATCATTGAGATAATATTCTTTCAATGAAAGAAAATCTTTACCATAGACAGCTTCCATCGGAATTAAATTTCTCATACTATACATTGCATAGTCCGTTGAAGTGTAGAGATCAATAATACTTCGATATAATGTTTTGGCATCTTTATACAGACCTTGTTTGATCAAAGACTCCGCTTCAGCATAGAGGAGGTGAGCTTCAGTATTTCCATCTTTCGAACCTTGACCCGGATCCCACACAGGGATATAGTCAAAAGCATCAGATGGTGAAAATCTACTGTCACCATCCCACTCATTCCAGTTAAAAGAAGCTGAACCCCAATAATTATTTACAGCATTCAAACACCTTTCGCTATAAAATCCAAGATTACATCTGAAAAGATACTGGTCAGGTGTTCCTGTAGTATAACTGTCATCATATATTTTGTTGTTGTATAGATTTTCGGGATAACTTCCCTGGTCTGTAACTATCTCTTCATTTGAATTATCATATACTATTTGATAAGGACTGTTAGAATTTCCAATCATTGATATAGAAGAGTTTTGTGCAGCAACCAATCCGTAAGAATTTTCACGAATAACATTATTTCCAACAATATCAGCGTAAGAATGGTATATTTGAATACCAATATTATTATTTTCTTCAAAGACATTATCAGAAACATTACACAAAACAGGATGTCCACATTCGTAAAGATATATGCTTTGATTACAGTCCGAAATGATGTTATTATTTATATCATAACGATCATAATTGCAAATGTATATCGGGTAATCATTAACTGAGTTTTCGAAATTACAATGTGAGATATTAATTTCAACATCATCAGGATCACCAACCTTAGAACCGGAATCTGTATAATAACAATACACATTGCTTGTATCGAAATCTGTATATGAAAGGAATAGCTTGTTTCCATACTGCTCAATGGTTGAGTTTTTGAATTCACTATTCGTAATAGTTAGTGAATCGGCTTCGTTCTCAATTCCAGTGTGGCTAAAGGTAGCCCCAGCCATCACGATTGAACCTTCCTTATTATAGAGATAAAGTCCATTCCATAATTTTCCTTCAGGTGCCGTAAATGCAACATTATTGCCAAAGATAACATCTCCATAGATCTCTATACGATTATTGGGAGACCCATCATTTAAACCTTGAAACGTGACGTTATTATCGACTATTAGAGTAGTTGGTTCTACTATACATAAATTATAATCTCCCGGTGTAAAAGTAATAATGGAATTCTCTGCTATCTCAATTTCTTGCTCATAGCCTACCGCACCCAATATTAAATCACCGCCACCTATTAAGAAGTTACCAGAAATAAGTGGTGGATCGAGAATTAATGCTTCTCCAGTTAGACCTGATAAAGTTAATAAATCCCATTCAAAATTGTCCCATCTAAAACCAATATTGTGATACTCCTGAGGATCTTCCTCTGGATAATTATTGTAAGTGTGATGATATCCGGTTGGAGAGTACAGATCCATATCATTTGCATAATTAAATGCTTCTTGCATTTGAATAACACCATCTCCGTTTTCATCGGGAACTCTATAATCATGTTGGGTTGTATAAATATTTAAATAATATGACGATAAATACGGATGATTCAAGAAATCAGAAACTGGTATTTCATCACTTGAACCTTGATAGGTTAAATTATTATAAGGGAATTCATCATCAGGGAAAAAACCTCTCACTGCAGATATCCAATAATAGACGAATTCGAAAAATCCAAAAGAGGGGTCAAAATTACTTCCGTGAGATTGATGTCCATAATCGGTTGCAGTATGAATTACTCTATGTTCATCACATATATTTATCGGATCCGTCTTAAAACCACCGCTGTAACATTGTCCCATTACAACAACAATTTCCGCACAGTCGATTGGTTCCATCCATTCGGATAATTCCTCACTGGTTATCAGCTCATCGTCTTCGAGTAGTCCACTCTCATCAATATCCCAGAGACATATCGCAGAAACGGTATTACCATTATTATCAACTCTTATCCCGTGATCTCCAACAAAAATAAATAGTTGATTTGTTTCATCGAGTGTCTCTGCCAAATACCCAAGACAATTTTGTATATTTGTTTCGGTGGCCGCATTTTCAGGTCCATTGATATCATTAGTCCCATCTTTATCCAAATCAAGTTTACGATGGTTATTAAAATACGAACCGTCGGTCGAAAAAATAAAGATATTTTCACGAAGATAACCATAGTACTTAGTAAGAGTAGAATATACGGCAGACATATCATTCCAGCTTATCAAATAATTAGAAGCGAAATTAACTCCACCATTGATTATTATTGCATATTTTGTCGAATCATATATAACATTTCTTGGTATACCTTCCTCTGTTTCATCGCTATAACTTGTGTCACGTATTGTGTGAAATAATTGGAATTCTTCATTTTGAGAAGGGCACAAATCATTTTGAATTATCATATAATTCCCGTTATCATTATTGACAAAATAGTAGCTGCAAGGATGCATCCATCCAGAAAAGGGATAATTATCAATAAAAAATGCCCAGCTATAATTGAATGGAGATACTATTAGACTATCAGGCAATATTAATTGAATACTGTCTTCCACGATTTCAAATTTTTGATAGACATCCACAGAATCAATACGGGTACCCAATGAGTTCAATACGATATTTCTTGCCTGCTCCTGAGTAATTTCAGCATAAGTTGATACTGAAATCATGATAAACAGGAGTATGAGTAATACAACTTTCAGTTTTGTTAAACACATTTTTACCTCCTGTGTTTATTTTTGTTTAAGAAAATTAATTTTCTTATTTCTCTGCTGTTACCGTTAACTTTGAGATTTATCATGTATATACCGGAGCAGCGGGTTCGATTATTTTTATCTTTCCCGTCCCAATCAACCGTGTATGTGTTCCTTCTGGACACCATTTTATCGGAGATAAGCTCCTTAACCACTCTCCCTCTTATATCATAAATTGACAAATCTACGATCCCCGATTCATTAACTGAATAGTGTATTGTTGTACGATTATTAAACGGATTAGGATAGTTAACAAGAAGATAATCAGGCATATCATCAGGTAGTTCATCATCAATGCTCACATAATTTTCGGAGAATTTACCTGTTCCATCATTGAAGAGTATGATCAAGAAATCTACAAGTCTTGGATAAGGATATGGGAAAAGCGAGTATAATATTAAGTCTTTATCATTATCATCATCAATATCTACAAAGTGAATATTCCCCGGATCCTCCCAATAACCCTCCAATGAATCAAAATGGTGAAAATCATATTCATCAAAGCTATTTGTCTCATCATTGAGCACAACATACAAATTATATCCTTCTCCCCAAAGATTCTCAAGATATATAGTATCATCATATCCGTCAGAATTAATATCGTATGCGTTTATGAAAACATAAAAATAATAATAACTTGGAAGATAAAAATCTGATGAATACGTAAAATTAGCATTTCCGTCATTAGCGTAAATCCTTAAGAATCCGGGATAACCAGCACATAAATAATAAAGATCGTAATCATTATCATTATCAAAATCTCCTAAATCAGCACTATATACAGGTGCTCCACCAGTATTTACGGAGACTTCTTCGATCCAATCAAGATGATTTATATATATATACCAACCAAGCATTACATCGGGAAAGTTATCACCATTTAAGTCTTTTACCTGCAAGTAGTTATCCATCATAGAGCAGTCTGTAACAAGCTGTGTTGAGAAATTACCCAATCCGTCGTTAACAAGGAATCCAAGACATCCATAATAGGAGTTAAGAAAAAAAGCGTCCAAATCACCATCATTCTCAAAGTCTGTTGTGATCAAGCTTGTTGCACCATAGCTATTTGATATTACGACAGGATCATCAAAACTACCCTCGCTGTTATTTCGATAAAACTGTATAGTCTGATCAACCCTTCCACCGGTAATAAAGTCAGGATAGTCGTCATCATCGAAATTACCACAACACATCGACCAGTGCTTATAATCCGCTGTCATGTAATACCTATTAAATTCCATGTCACCTTGATTTATCATAACTGTTATTGTATCGACATCATCCGGATCATAACAATGGCCAGTTACAATATCCATATCACCATCCAAATCAATATCCATTGTGCATAGAGATCGTGCTTCAGCAGGTATTTCAAACGTTAGACTATATACGTTACTCAAACAAGAAAATGCAAACAATATTAGAAAGAAGAGACCCCGACGTAAAGATCGGGATCCCCTATTGAAATAATTTCTCATACCGTTGCTTCTATCTCATCATTATCATTTTGTGTATCTCGGACGCATCGTCGGTAGAGACTTTATAGAAGTAAATACCGCTATTCAGCTCTTTGCCCTGAAGATCTTTTCCGTTCCAATGAATTTCTCCCTGTCCGAAAGGATTGGTCTGGGTCTTGAACTCATTCACAAGCTGTCCTTTGAGGTTGAAGATCGATACGGTAGCATTCTTGAATTCATGTGATTTCAACACAAAGGAAATAATCGTACCATTAATGAAGGGATTGGGAACATTCTTCATAAATATGTCACCCTGCATTTGGGGATCATCAATCGAGGTGACTGGTCCCATTGTTCCATACACACAACTTATGAGTTGTGTTGGCGCGGAATCGTTAATATCAAAGGTGTGATTTTCTCCAAAACCGGCTTCGAGATCGAGTCCATTTCTACCAAGTTTGAATTCAATATGTTTCCATGAGCCGGCAGGGAATAGAAATTCTCCAGTCCACAGTTCATCGGTTATGATCTCTATCAGTCCATTATGTATGATGCCGAAATCCCAATCAAGGGGAGCAACATTTCCATACACACCGAGTGAGTCAAACACACAACCAGCACCTACAGAATCTGCCACATCAACGCTGATCGTGACAGTGACATCGATATCGGTATAGTCATTGGGGTTCTGATCGTTAAAATATACAACTGGCAGTATCATTGTGGGTGAGGAATCATCAACAGTAAGTGTACGATTACCGATCTGGTCTTCCCAGTTACCGCCATTTACAAATTTGTATTCCTGGCTTGGATTTGTGCCAGCAGTAAACAGCACGTCACCCGCATAGATGTCATCACCCTGGGCAGTTAGTTCATTTGCGCTTGCATTCCAGCCATTAAATGATCCGGCTACTGTTACGGGCTCAACTGGTCCCACAACGCTCATGTCAACCTGGAACGTGACTGTCACATCCTGGCTGATACCTCCAACAATATTATACACGCCGGGATTTCCTGCATCAAAAGGACCTGCACCTGACTGGTCTGTTCCATAAGAGTACGTGCCGTCTGTTGAATCATATCCTTCGCAATAGAAATGAATAGTGTCGCCGGAACCAAAATACGTATCAGGAATTGCGACCATATATTCGTCATTATTTCCAACAGGTGCGTTATAAGCCATTGCGATATCTTGATAAGTAGTTTCCGTTGATTTCTTATAAAAGATGGTAGCTGAAAGCATGGGAGCCGGACCGCCGGGACCGGTAGCGCCATCTTTCCATAACTGGTAGTACACAGTAATATCAGAACCGTTCGTTTGATTTGATCCTGAGTTTGGCCAAATATTTCCACTCCATCCAATTTCTGCGTGAAGAGTGGAGAAGGCAAATAAAATAAGAACTGAAAAAATAATAATTTTTTTCATGTGTTCCTCCAAGTAAGTCTTTAATTTTCTATTTATTCTAATATATTTTATGTCAAGTTTTTGCTTTTAACACAAAGATATGAATAAGAATAAAATTATGATTACTACGCACAAAAAGACTCGAACACATATAATGCATTCGAGTCTATAAATTATACTGCTTATCTTATCGTAGAATTATTGCTTTCTGAACATAGGAAACTTTCTCATTAACCATCAATTTCATGAAGTAGATACCAGCACACAAATCGGCACTATCCCAAATTATAGTGTGCAGCCCTGAATCAAAATTTTTATTCATAAGTGTTGATACACGCTCACCTTTTATATTAAAGACTTCAAGTTTAACATGAGAGTTTTCCTTTAAAGAAAAAGAAACCGATGTTGAGACACTAAAGGGATTAGGATAATTTGCATGAAGTATATCTTGAATATTATCAGTTAATCTAGGATTTTTTGTGTTCGAATACACGTTGATGTTATCAAAAACAAAACCACCATCTGGTATTGTATTATTATCGTAATGTTGAAATTTGATCACAAAATCATTTGTGTATGACATACCAAGTTCCTGTACAATATCATCAAGTTCAATAATAAATTCATCCCATTTACTATGATCACCTACGAGAGAATATATCTTTTCAAATGTATCTCCGCCATCATCAGAAATAAATATACCATCTTCAGAATGATCTTCATCATCAAACTCTTTCCAATAAAATAGAAGAACCACACCTTCTTGATTCTCAAGGTTTAAATGCAACCAAGCTTCATTCGTTGTGTAATTTCCATTTGTATTAACATCCATGATAAGATGTTTGTCACCATCATACGGTTCATATTCCTCGGTTATAAGAGTTCTTCCATATTCATTACTATTAAACATTTCCCAGTTATGATCAATGCCATCCTCAAATGTCATTTCATAAGGAATACCCGAATACTCTTTT
>CAYUTH010000042.1:0-14204 GCA_964447485.1 uncultured Candidatus Cloacimonadota bacterium
ATGGAAATTAAAATTATAAAAAATGGAAGTCTGTCTAAAATGTGCACCTGCGACAAAGAGATCAGTGCATTACTTCTCATGAAAAAGGAATATCTCGAATTCGAATATGTTGTCGTTGCAGTAAAAATAAATAATGTTCTTTACCCGCTCGATCATACTATTGAGTCCGACTGTACTGTGGAATTTGTTCATATCGGCACGAGGGAAGGTTTACGCATATATCAGAATTCACTCATCTTTGTTTTCATGCGTGCAGTAAATGAGCTTTTTGAAAAGCCAAAAATCCAGGTAAAGCATTCCCTTGGCGATGGGTGTTATATCGAGACTTTTTCGAGATTTTTACTCACATTGGATGATGTAGAAAAGATAAAAAAAAGGATGGAGCACCTGATCGCGGAGGATGAAACTTTTGAACCATTGTGTCTTTCTAAAAGACAAGCATATCAATATTTTGAAAGCGACGAGATCAAGCTGCAGATGTTAGATTATTATCCGCAGAAAGACATTCTTATCTATAAGTATTCAGAGCTTTATGACTTCTTTAACGGACCCCTCGTTCCTTCCACGGGATATCTGAAGCTTTTCGATCTGAGATATGTTCCTCCGGGTCTTATTCTCAGATTTCCATCTGTGGATTATCCTGATAAAATTGGCACATTTCGTCCATTGACCAACCTGTTAAAAATTTTTACAGAATACGAACGCTGGGGCAATATACTCAATCTCTCATATGTGTCTACTTTAAATAAGAAAGTTGAAAATTTCGAGATCAATGAAATCATTCAGGTTTCTGAAGCACTGCATGAGAAAAAGATCGCAGAAATAGCAGAAGATATTCATCAAAAGAGAAATTCCGGGATTGTTGTATTGATTTCAGGACCTTCAGCTTCCGGCAAAACCACATTTGTGAAACGGCTTGCAATTCAATTGAAAGTGATCGGACTCTCTTCTTTTGTGACCACTCTTGATAACTATTTCCTTGATAGAGAAAAAACTCCAAAGGATGAGCAGGGTGAATACGATTTCGAGTCCATTAATGCCCTTGATAAAGAACTTATAAATCAACATGTTGAACATCTACTTGCAGGTAAAGAAGTCGAAATCCCCAAATACAATTTCAGAGCTGGGAGACGCGAAGAACACGGCACGAAATTTCAAATTAGCAAAGATCAAATCATTATATTAGAAGGAATCCACGGTCTAAATGATATACTTACTCCATCAATAAAGAGAAAAAACAAGTATAAAATTTATGTGAGTGCACTTACACAACTAAATTTGGATAATCTGAATCGTATATCGACTTCGGACACGCGCATAATTCGCAGGATTGTCCGTGACACATTTTTCCGTGGTTATGATGCAGAACAGACCATCAAGCGCTGGGATTCCATTCGTGCAGGAGAGAGGAAATTTGTATTTTCTTTTCAAGAGGAAGCTGATGTCATGTTCAATTCTGCACTTGTCTATGAACTGGGAGTTTTAAAGAGGATCGCTATTCCTGAACTGATGAAGATCACTCAGGAAAGTGAGCAATATTCTGAAGCCCAAAGATTGATAAACCTCCTCTCTTTCTTTGTCACCATTCCGGAAATAAACATACCGAGAAATTCTATTCTTCGTGAATTTATCAAGGGGAGTGATTTCGACTACTAAAAAAACTATGAAAGAAAAAATATTGCACGACAGCTTCACTTTTGATGACGTACTGCTCATTCCCGGAAGATCAAAAGTGCTTCCCCGTGATGTGGAACTGAAAACCAAACTTACGCGTCATATCTCATTAAATATACCCATAATCAGCGCTGCTATGGATACTGTCACCGAAGCCAAAATGGCAATTGCCATGGCAAAAGAGGGCGGTCTTGGGATTATTCATAAAAACCTGACTATTGAACAGCAGGCATCCCTTGTTCAAAAAGTGAAACGCTCGGAAAGTGTGATTATTCACAATCCCATTACGTTAAGTCCCAATGCACGTTTGCAGGACGCACGGGATGTAATGCAGGAACATAATATCTCGGGAATTCCTATCACAAAGGGAAGCAAGCTCGTGGGCATAATAACCAACAGGGACATGATGTTTGAGAATAATATGTCAAAAAAAGTATCTGACCTGATGACCTCAAAAAACCTTGTAACTGCACTCGATGGTATATCTCTTGAAGACGCGAAATCTCTGCTGCACGAACACCGCATTGAAAAGCTTCTCCTTGTAGATGATTCTTATTCTCTTAAAGGGTTGATAACAGTCAAAGACATCATGAAAAGCATCAAATATCCCAATGCTGCAAAGGACAGTGAGGGAAGACTTCTTGCCGGTGCCGCGATCGGTGTGGGTGGAGATTATCTTGAACGTGCTATGGAACTCATCGCTGCTGATGTGGATGTTATAGTAATAGATACTGCTCATGGACATAGTAAGAAAGCCATTGATGCTATGAAAACTTTACGCAAGAAATATCCCGATCAAAATATCATCGCAGGAAACGTCGCCACTGCTGAAGCAACAATGGATCTTATCAAAACCGGAGTCGATGCAATAAAAGTTGGAATTGGTCCCGGTTCTATTTGTACAACGCGCGTGATTGCAGGAGTAGGAGTTCCTCAACTCACAGCGATACTGGAATGTGCAAAAGCTGCACAGAATGAAGTGCCAATCATTGCAGACGGGGGTATTAAATATTCCGGCGACATAGCCAAAGCAATTGCTGCCGGAGCAAATGTGGTGATGATAGGTTCACTCTTTGCGGGTACTGATGAAAGCCCTGGCGAAGATGTAATCTACGAGGGAAGACGTTACAAAACATATCGTGGCATGGGCTCTATCGGTGCAATGAAAGCCGGAAGCAAAGACAGATATTTTCAGGATGATGTACAGACAAACATACCGACCGAGAGCATCAAGCTTGTCGCCGAAGGCATCGAAGGACGGGTCGAATATAAAGGACCTCTTTCGGATTATATTTTTCAATTGCTTGGAGGATTGAAAGCAGGAATGGGTTATTGCGGAGCTGCAACAATTGAGGAAATGAGAAGTAAAACACGTTTCACAAAGATCACTTCCGCATCCCTTAAAGAAAGCCATCCCCATGATGTCTCAATAGTAAAGGAAGCGCCGAATTATCAGAGATAGTTTTCGCTCCACGCTCTACTTTCCCCGCTTATCACCCCATAAAAGTTTGTGCATCTGTACATTCAATCTTATTGGAAGCTTGGTTTCTAAAATCCATTCTGCCAATTCTGTTTGATCAAGTTTTCCAAAAACCGGAGAAAAGAGAATTCGAAATTTTAAGAGATCATACTTCTTTAATATCATTAAAGACCAATCAAAATCCTGCCTGTCAGCGATCACAAATTTAAGCTCATCTTTTTTCTGAAAATATTGTATATTATCCCATAACATCTTATCACTCATGCCGCTGGATGGAGTTTTGAAATCAACAATCTTAATTACATCCTTTGGCACATCTTTTAATGAAATCGAATTATTTGTCTCAAGAAGAACAGTATGTCCCATTTCAATTAACTTATTCATGAGTGCGATCGAATCGTTCTGTAGGAGCGGTTCTCCACCTGTAAGTTCAACAAGCTTTACCGGATGGTATTTTTCAACTTCTTTTATCACATCTTTAATTGATAGTGTGAATTCAGATTCATACGCATACTGAGTGTCACAGTATGTACAACGCAAGTTGCATCCCGCCAGGCGCACAAAAACACAAGGGAGTCCCGCGTATGAGGACTCCCCTTGTAAACTATAAAATATTTCAGATAGTTCCATTAAAATGGCATATAATCGAAGTGTTTTTTATATCCTAACTTTTTTTCTATCTTTTTAAGTATCTCTTCAGGATGACCTGTCACGAACATCTTGCAATCATTGCACTCAAAGAGATGATAATCTTTGGCATCCCAGGAGAAATATTTCAAATATTCTACCTTTCCGAAAATCGGCTTGCCTGTATACATGAGAAGCTCGATATCACATGAATTGAGTGAAACAAAATTTTCATAAGGATCTTTTTTGTTCATTCTGGTCAGCAGCAAATTCGCATCAACATCCGGCTCGATCATGCCGTTGTATGTATCAAGCATAAGCGCTCTTGCAGGATTCTCAGTTACCATTCTGAAGAGGGTTTTGTTCGTAATTTCCGGGAATGTCTGCTTGGTGTAAATGATCTCCTTAAATAAATTTGTGCTCCCTGATAATGTTGAATCCGTACCAAGACAAATGTTGACACCCAGTTTCAGAACTGTATCGATATCCAGAGTGATGCCAAGAAGATATATGTTGGAATTCGGACACCATGCAATGCTTGCACCTACTGCTTTGAGCTGTTTGAATTGCTCGGTCGTAAGTGCAGTGCAATGAACGAGGATCGAATTATTCTTCAGGAGTCCCTGTTCCACCAAGTCATCAAATTCACTGCGTGCTGAATCATCACTGCCTTCAGCAAGATGAATAATAAAAGGTATCTTCCCTTTCGTTTTTTTCATCTCTGCGGGAAGCTCGTCACCTCCCCACCAGTTCTCACCTGTTATAGAGTGCCCCTGCTGAAAATCGGAAATGATCTTTATTGGAAAATGCTGATAGTACTCTTCTTTCTGGCGCGGCACATGATCTTGAACAATAGTCACACCTGAAAAGATATTTTTGTAGACCCCAAGCATTGCCAGATCCATTCCCGCATCTTCGAGTAGATGACTCACCGGATTTTTCAGATATTTATCACGCTCTTTCACCGGTTCGGAATCATTGAGCTCCTGCACCCACACACTCGTATTCTCATACGGTCTACTTGGTCCGCCTTTTGGCACCCAGTTCCCCACAAGATGATCATGAATATTGATGAGTGAGGGATATGCAACAAGTCCGGCACAATCTGCCTGTATTTTATCATAGGACTTCGTAGAGTACTTACCATTTGTCACATAGAGGTTTCCCACCCCATGTTCCCTGGCATTTTTCACAACTAAAACATTTGTAAATTCCATGTTTACCAACTTTATATTACATAAAATTATTATCGAGAAAGCTTTTTGATGAGCTGAGGGATCACTTCAAAAAGATCACCCACAATGCCTACATCTGCGACCTTG
Organism: uncultured Candidatus Cloacimonadota bacterium; assembly: GCA_964447485.1. GTDB lineage: Bacteria > Cloacimonadota > Cloacimonadia > JGIOTU-2 > JGIOTU-2 > Celaenobacter. Next base: position 5,104 of record CAYUTH010000042.1, read on the forward strand.
AATATCGGAGCATCTTTATCTTTATTGATCGCAATAATAATATCTGATGACTGCATACCCACAAGATGCTGTATTGCTCCGGAAACTCCACAGGCGATATAAATTTTCGGCTTGACTGTCTTACCCGTCTGTCCGACTTGATGAGAATATTCCATCCACCCGGCATCAACTGCAGCTCTGGATGCTCCAACAGCAGCTCCTAATGACGAGGCAAGCTCTTTTATCAACGAAAAATTCTCCGCACATTTTACACCGCGTCCGCCTGTCACAATGATATCAGCATCGGTAATTTTCACACTTTGAGTTTCATCTTTTATATATTGAAGAAATTTAGACAAGAATTTTGTTGCATCGAAGGTAACTTTTTCCTGAATGATCTGTCCTTTTCGGGTTTCATCCTTCGGTAAATGATCGAAGACTTTGTGCCGGACAGTCGCCATTTGGGGACGATAATTCGTGGTTCGTATCTTTGCCATGATATTGCCGCCAAAGGCAGGACGAGTCTGGATGAGTTCGTTGTTTTCAGGATCAATATCCAGATCAGTGCAGTCTGCTGTTAAACCGGTCTGAAGCTCAACCGCCAACCTCGGGATAAAGGAACGTCCGATCGCTGTTGCGCCGCTGAGAAGTATTTCCGGCTTATACTTGTTCACAATATGTGCAAGGGCTTGCGTATAAGGTTCATCAAGAAAATTTTCAAGAAATGCATCATCGATCACGATCACTTTATCTGCACCATAATGGATAAGTTCCTCTGCCTGATCATGAAAATTATATCCAAGCAATGCGGCAGTGACTTCTTTGCCAAGGGCATCAGCAAGCTCCCGTGCTTTGCTGAGCATCTCAAAAGAGATAGGCATGATCGTGCCAAATTTCTGTTCTGCAAAAACCATGACACCGGAATAATCAGCAAGATTTACTGCCTGCTTCTGACTTTTTTCGATCACGATCGCATCGACCGGACACTCGGGCACACAGGCGCCGCATAGAGTGCACGTGTTCAGATCGATAACTGCTTTTTTGTCCACAAGTGTAATTGCCTGATATGGACATACAGGAATACATTTACTGCAGCCAATGCATTTTTCTTGAATTACTTTTATCAATTTACCTCCGCTCAGAAAAAAAGTAATGGCAATTTTTTCGTCAAGTTACTCGGTTTCATATGAGCTATTTAAAAAGGGAGAATATATATACGCCATAAATTGCAATTAATATCAATCCTTGAATACGACCCACACTTTTCAGAAATCGTGAAGAAGCAAAGAACAGGAGCGAAACGAAGAGACATACAGCCGCATCCCTCACAACATCCGAACCAAGAATAATGGGCTTTATCGTTGAAGCAATGCCAAGAACGAACAGAATATTGAAAATATTACTGCCGACAATATTGCCGATTGCAATAGATACTTTGCCTTTTATCACTGCCACGATCGATGTCACGATTTCCGGAATAGAGGTCCCCAGCGCAACGACAGACATACCAATGACCTTATCGCTCACACCCCACAATGCCGCAATTTTTGTTGCATTTTCCACAGCCAGATGTCCACCAAAGGCAATGGCAGCACCTCCAACAACAGTAAGTGATATGTTTTTAAAAAGTGACGTTTTTACTTCTTCTGATTGAGCTTGCTGTTCTCTTCGATCTTGCTGTGCCATCCGGTAGAGATAAAAAAGAAATCCAACAAAAAGTAATAAAAATATAATTCCTTCTATTCTTGAAACAGTCACGAATCCGGTTTTCTGCGGTGTGAAATTTATCACAAACAGCATCATAAGAACTGTGATGAAGATCATAAATGGATTTTCTTTTCGGATGGTGCTGCTTTCAAAATGAAGGGGTTTGATCAATGCTGCAATGCCTATGGCAAGACAGATATTCGCGATGTTGCTACCGACCACATTCCCGAAAGCGATCCCATTCACACCTGCAAGTGATGCCTTTATGCTTACTGCTGCTTCCGGTGCACTTGTTCCGATTGCTGCTATGGTCAGACCTACAAATAAAGGTGAAACACGAAGGTATTGAGCAATGTTCGATGTGCCCTTGATAAAAATATCCGCACCTTTGGCGAGCAGAATAAAAGCAACGACGAGCAGCAGATAGTGTATCATCTATACCTCGATCCATTCTGTGGGTTGATGCTGCCCTGCCACAAACAGGTTGCATGTTGCATTTTTACTCGCAAGGAAGTTCTTCATTGCCAAATACGCAAGCTCCGGTTCGTTATTTGTCTCACTGAGATGAGCAAGCACGATATTCTTCAAACCGTCATGCAGTATCTCATCAACAAGTTCGGATGCCTGCACATTTGAAAGATGCCCATGCTTGCCTTTGACACGCTGCTTGAGCCACCAAGCATAGGGACCGTTTATGAGCATGTCAATATCGTGGTTACTTTCCAGGATTATCGTACTCGGACTCTTCATTTTCTGTTTGACCAGCGCAGTGGGATAACCCAGATCAGTAAGAACTGCAAGCTTGCACGCATTGCTGCGTTCCGAGATAAGGAAGCACGAATTATCCGCACTGTCGTGTGGAACGGAAAAGGGCTCGATCAAAAAACTCTGCATGGTAAAACGTGTTCCATTCTCGAAAAAATTTACCTCTCTGATACGCCCGAATCTGCTTTCGCCTGCTGCGTAAGTGTTTTCATTCACATACAACGGAATTCCAAGGTTACGGACTATTGCGCCAGCGCCTTTTATGTGATCAGAATGCTCATGAGAAATAATGACAGCTTGAATATTCTGAATCGGGAAATCAATGTCAAAAAGTATCTCTTTAAGACGCTTCAAGCTCAGTCCGGCATCCACCAAAAGGGCAGATCCCTGACCGGAAACCAGAATGCAGTTTCCCTTGCTTCCGCTTGCTAAAACTCGTACTTTCATAATGATTGAGAGATGAATTCTTGGATTAGGGGATGGTTGTCAATAAAAAGAGATGAAATCGGGTTAATGGTTCAGGAAAATATATTTTACCACCCGTTTATTCTATGCAACGCCGTGGCAGGTAGAGAACACAGAGGGAAATGATATTTACTAATTTTCTATCTGTGTTTGATAGTCTATTGTCAGTGGTAAATATCTATTTGATAATTGGATATATGATAAATCAAAACCGATTAAAAATACTATGAACTCTTGATATTTATATTTTCCGTTTTTACATGATCTTGAATTTCAATAATGCCTGTGGCATTTGTTTGTTCAACATCTTCCATGTCGATATAGTCATAATCCACTTTATTAAAAAGGTCCACTTTTATACCATTGAGTTTCTTTTTTGTTGATTTAATAGCATGAACAGAGTTATCAATGCCAATCCATTTCCTCCTGTTTATTTGTGCAGCCAGGAGTGTTGTTCCCGAACCGCAAAAACAGTCTAATACGATGCTGTCTTTATTTGAGGATGTTTTGATAATCAAACCGAGTAAATCTAAATTCTTCTCTGTAGGATAGGATGGATATGGAGGATCTTTAAATTCCCAAATATCCTGAATTCGCTTACCTCTTTGTTCGTCAGCGTAAATTATTTTTCTTGGATTCCCGGTTGTAGACCACTCGATTAATCCTTTTTCATCCCATTCCTTTAATGTTTTTACGCCTGTTCTCCAATGTCTACCCTTAGGAGGTTTGATACCATTAAAGGGTTCATTGGATTGACCGTTTTCTGTTTCTCCCGGTGCATGTATTGGTACAGTTGTATATTTTCTACCAAATTTATCGGTCTTAGGAAATAATCTTTGCACATCCTCTTCCGTATATTTATCCCTTGGTTCATGCCAGATTGGATTTGATCCTTTAGAATAAAATAGAATCAAATCCTTAATATTACCGTATCCAATTCTATTAAAATTTTTAGGATTACATTTGATCCGCGTTATATCATTCCTAAAATTTTCAATCCCGAAAACTTCATCCATGAGAATTTTAACATAATGCCCAACCTTATAATCTATGTGTAAATAAATCGAACCTCTCTCTGATAGTAATTCCTTTAATAAAATGAGCCGTTTTCTTAAGAAATTAATGAAGTTGTTACCAATCAGTTTATCAGAATATGCAATATCACCATTTCTCGAATTACTGATAGTAGAAGCTCTTCCATCAGTTATTGTAAAATTATTTCCGGTGGCAAAAGGAGGATCGATATAAATTAAATCGATTTTTCCCTTTAAACCTTGTTCTTTGAGCAGGTAATTAATTCCTTTTATATTATCAGCTTTAATTAAAATCTTCTTCATGTTGAAACTAAATTTGATATAAAAATTCTCGTAAAACTAAGGCACTCATAATATTATAATTTTGATAAGTATTTGATATATATGAATACATTTTTGATTTACCGGGTATATACAATACCCCATCTAATATTGCAATCTGTATTGCATTTACATTTTTTTCTTCAAGAGTAGCAATTGCATCTTCAAATTGGGTGTTTTGATGTCCACCCATATCCGTTAAGAACTTTGCTTCTCCAATTACATATTTTTTATTAAAACGAGCAATAAAATCAAGACCTTTATTTCTATGATAGTTAAGTTTTGACTTTGCAAAATCCATCATGATTTTATCACCGGCATCGAGAACGGCATCATCATTTGTTGCGATAAACTCATCAAGGTTGAGGGGCTTAATCCCAAGTGATTGTTTTCTTAACCACTCCCGAAACATAGGTCCAATCTGCCGATTCGTTTCCTTTGCTTCACTGCATTTTTGATATATTTTTTCTAATCCCATTTCGTAAAGTCTGCCACAAAGACGATTTATTGTTCGAGGATTTCTTTCTATCGCAGTAGCATCTCTTTTAAGATACGCAACATAACTATCTTTTATTGGAAAAAGATCAAGTTTCAATAACTCCTTGATAAGAGCGATGTTATCTTTCTGCTTGAAGAATTTTTCTATCTGAAACCATATATCACTATCCATTTCTCTTATCCCCTCAGGTATTGTAGGATAAACTTGAAAAAGATCATCAAGGTAGGATCGTTGATTGGCATACTCAATACTTAATTTAGTCCAATTATTCATTTTGTTTTCCAAGTTTATCTTATTTTTATTTTTTCATCTTTGATGTCAACTACTTCAATTTACGTTCTCAAATCGGACTTTGGGAACGAGGGGCACAAAAGTGAAATCTTAATTTTATACTATTCTTCTTGCTTAGTTGGTTTATTCACTTCTTCATTGAACTTCTTTACTTTATTAATATCAACCTTAGGTAAAATTACCCTCTTGTTATCACTTTTCACTTTAACGGAATCATTCTTTTTATCTTCTGTTGTCATATCATACTCCATATTAATTTTGTTATTTAAAAAAGGAATTTAAAATTACACTTGTATCCATTAATCCTATTGATAGTACTATTGATATTATCATAAGAGTAATTCCGCAATTATATTTTTTCTTTTGATCATGTAAAATTATGTCGTTTTGTTCAATTGAGTATTTATTATATGTAATTTCATTTTGATAAACCTCAATAATATCTTTGTTAATTAATTCTTCAAAACTGCTTTCACCGTAACCACGGTTAAGTTCTTTTGCTTTTAAAATACTCAACATAAGAATTACTCCTATAATCAATGGAACAATGATTATTACAGCTGAAATACTAACCCATAATTGTGCTCTTTCGATAAGAAAAAGAAATAATGGGGCAAATAAAGCTGAGATTGCTAGAACGGTACCCGCTTTTTGGTTTGTAATTCCGTAACAATTAATTTGTTTTTGCAATAATTCCTTAGATTGTTCAGCTATATATTTTAATGATTCTTCTTTCATTTTCTAAATATCCTAATAACAAATAAAAATTTATTAAGCTTTTTTATAAATTTATTTTTCCATTTTTATCCTTAAATCATTGGCTCTATAAATAATTTACCTAATTCACTGTCAATAAAAAGGACTGTCCAATTGATTGATTTTGCAATTTCCATTTTCTATTTTTAATTTTACATTTTCCATTTGTACTTCCCAAAAGTGCCCAGCAATCCGAACACGATAAAATACGGCGCATACAGTATTTCTACAAAAGGAAAAACAAGCAGTGAGCTATATTCCCTGAAGACCGTGGCACCGCGCAGGAGTATAATTAGATCGAAAAAGCTCTTTGTGAGAAATACGATAAGGAATGATCTCCATGTTACGACTCCTGCCAAAGCAAGGATGAACGAGACTAATAATAATAAAAGAAAAATGAATGCAAGAAGTGAGACGCATTTTATCAGTGCAGGATAATATCGCCACTTGGAACCTCGTCGTTTTTCCTGCTGGAAGGTTTGTGAACCGGACTTTTGCTCGATAGAAGGCACAAAGCTTTCCGCACGAGTTGCAAACCCGATTTTATACTTTCTCTTCATGCTCATCTTCTGCAGGAACAGGTCGTCATCGCCGGATGGGATATGTCCGATTCCTTCAAATCCGCCAAGTGATTCAAACACTTTCTTTTTGTAGGAAAAGTTCCTGCCCGTAGCAGTAATACCCCAATTCCACCCGATGCTGCCTGCTGATAACGTGAACATTGCAAGGCGCTCGAGTTTCTTAAACATACAGATAGTTTTTTTTATAAATCCTTTATGTTTGCATATCAATGGTGAGTAACCGACAACGACATCAAATCCTCTCGAAAATACTTCATTCATAGAACGCAGCCAGAATTTCCCGGGTCTGCAATCCGCATCTGTAAAGAGCAGGATTTCACCTTGTGCCTGGTTAATTCCTTCGGTAAGTGCGCGCTTCTTCCCGACCTGACCGGGTAGCTGATCTCTTATAGAAATGTATTTGATCTGCGAGTATTTTTTGGAAAAATTTTTGAGGATATAATCTGTTTTATCTGTCGAGCGGTCATTCACAATTATGAACTCACATTTGTCTTGAGGATACTCTTGCTCAAGTAGATTACTCAATAATGAAGACAGATGCTTTGCTTCATTTCGTGCTGCAATAATAACTGAGATAAAATGGTTTTCTTGTATCGGTGAAATCGATCTGTTGGCTCTGAATGTTCCCACAATGAGGAATAACAGGAACAAGCAATACAGAGCAGTTAGCCCATACAAAACATAGAAAAATATCATAGCATTTTCATGCCTTTTACTGCTGAGGCATTCAGTTCGAGCGTTGCGAATTTTTTATTTTTATATTTGAACTGTGCGGCTGCGCCAATCATCGCTGCATTATCCGTACAGTATTCTGCGGACGGATAAAAAAGTTTGATGTTATGCTCTTTGCAATACTGAGTAAAAGTACTTCTCAGTTCGGAATTTGCAGCAACACCACCTGCGAGCAGGAGTGTTTTTAATGAATGTTCATTTAGAGCTCTCATCGTTTTTTGGAACAGCACTTCAACGATCGCATGCTGGAAGCTTGCAGTAAAATCATGTGTTTGAGCTTCGTCCATATCCCCCTTGTCTTTGAGGTAGAGCATGCCTGCGGTTTTCAATCCGCTAAAACTGAAATCCAAATTATCATGCTTGAGCATGGGAAGAGGAAATGCAATTGCAGATTTATTCCCGCCTTCTGCAAGTGCATCAATATGAGGTCCGCCCGGGTATGGTAAACCGAGTAGTTTCCCTATCTTATCAAATGCTTCACCTGCTGCATCATCGACAGTTTTCCCGAGTATTGTATACTCAACCGAAGAAGAAAAAATCACCAATTCCGTGTGCCCGCCGGATACGATAAGCGCCAAAAAAGGAAATGCAATATCTTTGTGCTCCAAAAAATTAGCGAACACATGCCCGAAAATATGATTCACTGCAATGAGTGGTTTATGCAAGCTGAATGCAAGCCCTTTTGTAAAAGATACCCCTACGAGCAGAGAGCCGATCAGTCCCGGGTTTGCAGAAACAGCAACTGCATCGACATCCTGTAAATCCACAATCGCTTTTTCTATAGCCATTTCTACGATCGGGATAAGTGTGCGGATATGCTCGCGCGAGGCAAGTTCCGGCACGATTCCCCCATACTTCAGGTGGACTTCCTCCTGCGAAGATATCACATTGGAGAGCACATCACAATTTCCATCGACTATTGCAGCGGAGGTATCGTCACATGATGTTTCTATTGCAAGAATGAGGGGCTTTTTCATGAATTATTTGGGAATTGATTTTATACGAACTTTTGTAGGGGTCTGTCCAAGAAGATCGATTCCGGCAGGCAATTCCACAGTGACGGGGATGACATCATCAACTTTGAAGGTGTCTGGCAATTCTACTTTTGCAAATATATCCTTCTCTTCGAGAATGCTCACGAACTCCTGTTCTCCTGAAACCTTTATACTCACAGAAGAAGGAAAGACCCCTATCCCTGTAGGTGTATTAATTGGGATGAGCGAGACCGTCTTTTGAATGATCTTCGGCTCCATCTTCGTGATATCCAGCGAATAGGTGTCATAAGAAACCATCGGATCCTGGGGCTGAATAACGCTCAAATGCGGGTCGTCAACATGATCCATCATATTATAGGGTGTTGTCACGATCGTTTCTATCTGAGTAATAATAGATTGCGGACCGGTTACCTGGATTTCTTCCGGTTTTATCTCAAGTTCATTTTCTATAAAATACTGCTGGCTCTCCTCGTCTGCAAACGCAAGCACAACCGGAATAATCATCGTATTCATGTTGTCCATAACTATGAGAATGTCTTTAGATGGAGGTTTGTATAAAATATTGAGATTGAATTCCTCAATCCCCTCGAGGTCATCATAGGCAATGGGCAGGTAGTTTCTTCCGTAATGCACGTCCTTAAGATCGATATGATACACAAATTTTTTCAGATTGTATCCCATGATATCCTGACCTCTGCCTTCAACGGTGAAGTCGATCGTTTCCGGCTCTATAGTGATGGGCACCAGCGCAGAAGGAGCATTGGAAATCGTGATCGGCAGCTGTATATCGACCTTCTGTACTTTTGTGAGATTGATTTCAAACCATATAAAAGCGGAAAGCAAAAGTGCAAGAATTAAAATTAAAATCCTCTTGTTCATTATTTCTTCTCATCCTTATTAAAGATCCTACGCAGCCGCTCTGAAGCGAGAGTGATGTAGATGTTGAGCGGGTCTATTTTTTGAGCGATATGGAGGT
>CAYUTH010000043.1:0-13854 GCA_964447485.1 uncultured Candidatus Cloacimonadota bacterium
CTTCTGCACAAGCGATATCGCCCTGCATGAAAAATTCACCGTGTAATCGTGATTCTTGGAACACTATTCCTCCTTCTCAGTAACAAATATTGCAAAATCAGGACAGATCATTTCACATAAGCCACAAAAAGTACACTTGTCCGGTTTTACGACAACAGGAGGATGATATCCCTTTTTGTTAAAATCCTTGGAGAGTTCAAGTACATCTCTGGGACAGTACTCGATACAGAAGGAACATCCTTTACATCTTTCGGTGATGATATGGATTTCTCCGCATATTGTTTTGGGTTTTTCTTTCCCAAACGGCTTTTCCCAATATCTCATTCAAAACTCCTTGGAGTTGATAATCGAAATTTGAAACTTGAAACTTGAAACTTAAAATTTAAAGTTAGAAAATATGTCATAGTCATTTAAATTATTTTTCTTTTGTACTTTTAATAAAGGCATTTAATTTAGGTCCAAGTTCGTTTATTATCTCGGTACATTTCTGGATTTCTTCTTCCGAAATAATGTTTCTGCGAATTGTTTTACGAAGCCAGCATTTTGTTTCTTCGAATGAACCTCTTGCATATCTATAAAACATTATTCTTTCTTTTGGAGTATATCTTCCATAACCTTCAGCAATATTTCCAGCGATACTGTCTGATGATCGAATAATCTGATAGCCAATCGTTTTTTGTGCTTTAGGTGTCCATTCATCATAGGCATTCCAAACCAAATCTGATAGCTCTTCAGATAATCTGTATACATCCATTTCAAAAATTTCTTTCATATTATTCGTATTTTACCTAGTTTCAAATTTCAAGTTTCAAGTTTCAATTTTATACTTCTCGACACCTTCTTTATAAATGTCATTTCCATAAATATCATTTGCGACAATGCATGGAAAATCCTCGACCTTGAGTTCTCTGATTGCTTCAGTTCCGAGATCATCATAAGCAATCACTTTTGCAGCAGTAATGGATTTGGCAACGACCACTGCAGCTCCACCGATCGCAGCGAGATACACTGCCTTGTTCTTTTTCATGGAATCGATAACTGCCTGACTGCGTGGACCTTTGCCGATCATGCCTTTAAGCCCGACATCCATAAGTGCAGGCGCGTAGGGATCCATTCTATAGCTTGTGGTTGGACCTGCGGATCCGATGGGTTTTCCGGGAGGAGCCGGAGCCGGACCAACGTAATATATTATTTGCCCTTTAATATCAAAGGGGAGTTCTTTTCCTGCTTCGACAAGATCGACCAATCGTTTGTGCGCTGCGTCCCGCCCAGTGTAGATCGTTCCGGAAATAAGTACTTTATCACCGATGGAAAGTTTGGAAACATCTTTATCTGTCAAAGGAGTTTGCAATTTTACTGTCTGTGCCATGTGATTTTCTCCTTAAATAACTGCTGTTTTATGCCGTGCTGCATGACATTGAATGTTCACTGCAACGGGCATAGATGCAATATGACAGGGTTTATACATAATAGAAACGCCGAGGGCAGTTGTCCTGCCGCCAAATCCCTGAGGACCGATCCCGAGCTTGTTCACTTTTTCCAGTATTTCTTCTTCTACTTTTGCCCATTTTTCTTCAGGATGAGATTCATTAAGTGGACGAAGCAGCGATTTTTTGGCAAGAAGAGCACTCTGCTCAAAGTTCCCGCCAAGACCGACACCTACAACTATGGGAGGACAGGGATTACCACCGGAACGTCTTACGCGGTCAACGACAAAATCCACTACACCCTCGATGCCGTCCGCAGCTTTCATCATTTTCACTTCGCTCATGTTTTCCGAGCCGCCGCCTTTTGGCGCAACGGTGATCTTGATCTTTTCGCCGGGCACAATATCAGTATATATGAGTCCGGGAGTGTTGTCTTTTGTGTTCACGCGTCCGATGATAGGGTCATCAACAAGAGATTTACGCAAATAGCCGTCTTTATAACCCCGACGAATACCTTCATGGATCGCTTCATAAAAATCTCCACCAACAAGATGAACATCCTGTCCAAGCTCAACAAAAACAACAGCCACACCGGTATCCTGGCATGAAGGCATTTTCTCTTTTGCAGCAAGTTCGTAGTTTTCTAAAAGGATAGCAAGCACTTCTTTTGCCGTTGGAGACTCTTCTTTCTCGTAGAATTCCTTGATCTTATCCAACACATCTTCACCAATGTAATAATTGGCATCGATACACAGTTTTCTGACAACAGGAATAATTTCTTTTACATCGATTTCTCTCACGAAAACTCCTCTATTAAAATAGTTTTAACCATCCGACTACGCTGTACTCCGCCGTGACAGGCGAAAAGCACGAAATTCACAAAAACAATATTTGAGTAAACTGTTTTTAAAAACTCAGTTTTCTGAGGATCAATTATGTCTTGCTTCATTATTTTAATCTTCTTGTAAAATAATTTTTCGAGTTTTTTGTGTATTTTGTGGTTCATAATTTTATGTTTTATGATAAAACTTCTTTAGTTGCCTGTCCGACATCAGCAGGGGATTTGCACACACGCACACCAGCTTGTTCAAGTGCGGTCATCTTTTCCTGAGCTGTACCCTTGCTGCCTGCAATGATAGCGCCGGCATGTCCCATTCGCTTTCCTTTTGGAGCGGTCTGTCCTGCGATGAATGCCACAACGGGCTTTTTCATATGATCTTTTATGTAATGAGCTGCCTGGATTTCCAGATCACCACCGATCTCACCTATGATGACCACTGCACGAGTTTCGGGATCGTCTTCAAAACGTTTCAGCAGATCGATAAATGTCGAGCCAATGATCGGGTCACCGCCGATACCGATGGCAGTAGTAATTCCAAGTCCCGCTTTCACAACCTGATTTGCAGCTTCGTAGGTCAAAGTTCCGGATTTTGAAATGACGCCGACATGCCCTTTTTTGAATATGCTTCCCGGCATAATGCCGATCTTCGCTTCACCAGCCGTGATGATGCCCGGGCAGTTCGGTCCGATAAGCACTGCGCCTTTTTTGATCACATACATTTTTGCATACATAACATCCTGCGTGGGAATGCCTTCGGAAATGCACACGATAACTTTGATGCCTGCATCCGCTGCTTCCATTATCGCATCGGCAGCAAAGGATGGGGGAACAAGAATAAGTGAGGTGTCGGCTCCGGTATGATCAACCGCATCTTTGACCGTATTGAACACGGGTCTATCAAGATGGATCTGACCTCCTTTACCGGGAGTCACACCTCCCACAATATTAGTTCCGTACTCGATGCACTGCTCTGCATGGAAAGTAGCTTCTTTGCCCGTAAAACCCTGCACGATTACTTTCGAATCTCTATTAACTAAGATGCTCATGCTCACACTCCCTTTGCTGCTTCAACTGCTTTTTGAGCTCCATCAGCGAGACTGCTGGCGGATATGATGTTCGGGATGTGTGCTTTTTGGAGAATTTCCAAAGCGATGTCTGCATTTGTTCCATCCAGCCGGACAACGACGGGAACTGCAACATTAGTCTCTTTTGCAGCATCGAGTATGCCGTTTGCAATCCTGTCACAGCGAACAATACCGCCAAAAATGTTCACGAAGATCGCTTTTACATTTTTATCTCTGAGAATGATTTCGAAGCCTTTTGCAACGGTTTCTGCAGAAGCATCTCCGCCGACATCGAGGAAATTTGCAGGTTCTCCGCCTTTGATCTTGATAATATCCATCGTGGACATCGCAAGACCTGCGCCGTTTACCATGCATCCGACATTGCCGTCGAGTTTGATGTAGTTCAGGTTGAAATTACTCGCTTCCAGTTCTGTCGGTTCTTCTTCGGAAAGATCGCGCATCTCGATAATATCTGGATGACGGGACAGGGCATTATCATCAAAATTTATCTTTGCATCGAGTGCAATAAAGGTGTCATCCTCTTTCAGTACAAGGGGATTTATTTCGATAAGACTCGCGTCTTTTTCTTTGTAGAGTTTATACAAAGCACGGGCAAATTGTGCAAAATTACGTGATTGAATTTTATCCAACCCAAGCCCGTTCGCAAGCATCACACCATGAAAATTTCTAAAGCCGATCAGGGGATCAATGCGGACCTTTATGATCTTTTCCGGAGATTCCGCAGCGACTTTTTCGATTTCCATTCCACCTTCGGTCGATGCGATCATGACGGGCATTTCTGCTCCGCGGTCAAGCACCAGCCCAAGATAATATTCTTTCTTTATAGGGGCAACTTCTTCGATATAAATTTTCTGAACGAGTTTCCCTTTGGGACCTGTTTGGTGGGTGACCAATTTCATACCCAGCATGTTTTCTGCAATTGTCTCTACATCCTCAATCGAAGATGCGATTTTTACACCGCCGCCTTTTCCCCTGCCTCCTGCATGAACCTGTGCTTTGACTACCCATTTTTGGCTGTCGATCTCTCGAGCTGCTTCTAATGCTTGCTCTGGAGTCTCGGCCATCTTGCCGTGTGGGATTGTTATACCATAATTTTTGAAAAGCTGTTTCGCTTGATATTCATGAATATTCATATGATTTTATCAATCTAAAAAATTTAGTGTGCTCGTAAGAACTCTATATGTGCTTGTCAAGTGAAATCGGATTTTTGTGAATTTTTTGGGGAATTTATTGAATTTATGATGATTATTTCACATATCTGTATTTCTCAAGACAAGAAGGGATAAGGTCTATTTGTTGTAATTAGCACTTCATTCCGAGGGGACAAATCCACCCCTTAATCTTTTTCGCTTTTCACTCTTCTCTTTTCGTTCCTCCATCCTCACTTTTCTATCTTCTCACTTCGCTGCAAAATGCTATCTAAGCTTGAACTGTTATTCTGTCTGATCATGGCTAGCGTAGACGGAAGTATTAACGAAGGCGCACCACCTTCCCCCAAAACCCATCCTCATCATCTATTTTATACAAATACACACCTGCACTTACTTCTTTTCCACTTTCATCCTTCCCATCCCAGGTAACAGAGACGGGGAGACCGGGAGAGGAGGCGACAGGGAGAAGTTCGCGTACGAGTTGCCCCTTAACATTATAAATTTTAATTTGAGATAATTCGTGGAAATTGGTGGTTGCATTATATGAGATGGTGGTTGAGGTTGAGAAGGGGTTGGGATGGCTGCTTAGATAATTACCTGTCACCCGCGGCTCTTCCCCTACACCATAATCTTCAACTTCATAAATCGAAAACCCTGTGCCTTGAAAATGATAGAGATATTTATTCCCGTCACTTTCATTGATTATACAATACTGTGAAAACCCATAGTCACTGTAATCAGCGATTGGTTCTATCATTCCCGATACATTTTCGATATTATAAATATAAATGTGAGAAAAGGTACTACCCATATACATATAGTTATTATCAAATAAAAATAAACGATCACATCTGTTTGGTGTACTGAATATATAATTTATCTCGGTGGGATTTTCTATTCCAAAAAATCTTAATGAATCAATTTGATCCTCCCATGAACCCAAGCAGAAGATATCTTCTACATTTTTTATAAAAGCATTTGGATAATCCATATATCCTTCTGCAAAATCCTCGATAATCATAATTAGTTCTGGATTATTATCTTCGATACCTCCATAGATTTGTAGGTCAGGTCCATTTGGGTTATTCCCAGCTAGATAATAGAAATGATCGTTATAAATAAATCCATTACCATTGCAATTGAGATTGTATTGAAAATCCAGTGTGAAATCGTTCGGTTCTGGAATACTATATTTATATAATTTATTATTGGGTGAATCTTCCTTGTAAAATAGACAATAATTATCATCTGTAAGTAAAATATTCCCATTCGATGTCGGTATATCAATCTCATTCCTGACAATCGGAGCAGTAGGATTTGAAAGATCGAGTACGATAATTGCATAATCTGTATAGTCGATAAAGAATATCAGATTATCAATAACTTGTAATGCTGAAACTTGATGATCTTCATACATTGTATCTATATGATATATATCAGGTAAAGAAGAAATATCATATATCTTTAAACCGAAGACAAAAGAAACATATAAATAATTATTATATATGACTCCTCCATATTGAAGATAATTTTCAATAATATCAAATTGTTCTTCAAAATAACCGTTATTCAAAATAAATTGATGTATCTTTTGATAAGTTCCTATAAATGCTGAGTTTGATGCTCCTACAATCGGAGATCCCATACTTAGCCAGCATGGGCTAAGCGGCATTGAATCAACAGCATAGGGATTAAAAATATCTGAAATGTCAATACTTTTAATCCCGTGAGTAGGAGAAAAATAACTTATAAAAATAAAATCGCCACTCGTGTATATCTTGCCTGACCAATCTTCATTTGCAGGTGAATAAATAGTTGAAATATATTGCCAACTCCTACTGTTTGAAATGTTCCAGAAAGCTATTCCTTCGAAGTCTATACATGCAAGTATTGTATCATTTATAGATTGAATATCATCAATGGAAATACCTCCAGCAGTTAAGTCAACTTGTCCTATTTCCGTAATATTCTCAGGATTGCTAAAATCATAAAGTGTAAATACACTTCCGTTATATCTATACAATGCCAGACTATCATTCAGTTGTATGAAATGATTACTACAATAGTAATTTTGAACAAACTCAAATCCCGGTATTTTGTAAATACTATAATAAAAATTGTTGTTTAAATCATGATTCCTAAATATAATAAAATCATTATATATATCTCCCTGCCCAAACCCATCTTCATTTTTTGTATATACACTATCTGCAATATACGTATTGTTAACATCTGAAATATCAATTTTGTATAGATTTGTATGATTTTCATAATACGATACCGCTTGAACATAAGCATAATTGTCTTTTACTGCAACGGTTCTTGCGTCATCTCTCAGCGGTAATCTGCTTATTAATTGTGCCTGCTCGTCCTGTTCAATTTCATATATTTCTAGCCCGTAACTCGAAGCAGCAAATAGATAGTTATCCCGCACACATAAATTATCCTTTTCTAAATATACTCCGCTTGTTGGATACTCAACTATTTTTTCAAGTGACATATCAGCAAAACATTTTATTTGAAATAATGATACAATTATTATAATTAATTTAAACTTATTTTTCATTTTTGTTCCTTTTTTTAAAATATGGGTGGAGATAATTTCTCCACCCATTCATTTGCGTTTATTCTTCCTGTTCTTCCCAGCTTGGAACAGTTATAGGAATTTCAATTTCAAATGTATCATCATGAGGTAAAGTACCAGATTCGATAAAATGTGTTTCATCTAATGCCCACATTTCATAATAATCACCCTGACAACCTGTTGCATTAACAGGAGGATAGTCTCCTTGCCCATAAATTGTCCACGGATATTGCACTCCATCCCATATCATCAATGTCCAATCAACCTCGTCTTGGGCGGTTACATATATTGTAAGAGGATCTTCCAAGCTCGCTAATAAATTACCTGTAATTAAGATTCCGATTACTATCGCGAGTATTGCAATTTTCTTAAACATTTTTTATCTCCTAATTTTTTCTTTACTCCCTTAAATGTCCTCCTTATACTGGGGAGTTAGTTCCATATAAGAAGTAATTTCCCTCAACTTCATATTCATAATTAATTCCAATATGAGTAGAGAATATAATAACCTCTCTGCTTAGGAAATCGAGCAGACAGGCGCAAGTTATGTGAATTTGTTTTTGCATATAAAATTATTGGAATAGAATTGAGAAATTCTGTTTTCATAATTCTTTTGTGTTCTTGTATAACCACCAACCGGTAAGCAAGTTATGCTATAGGGGGGGGGGGTAAGCTAATAGTGTATATTAACAGATTCCCGAATTCATTTTTATTGTCCATAATAAACCTTTATGCAAGAAGCAAGTAATAAAATAATTTATGTCAAATTTTTTTCTCCATTTTTTCCGTGATGAAAAACGGAGCAAAAGAATCACCCACTTATCAAGAAAATACAAAAATTGGGGTGTGTAATATTGTAGAGAATTATTTTGTCACAAGCTCACCAGGGCGTATGCCGATTTATCTGGTAAAGACTGGTCGAAAAGTCTATTTATTATAAACAGCTCTTCATTCAGATGGGTTAACCTGTCTCTACCTTAAAAAATTTGGATTGTATTTCCCACAATCAAGGTTATATATTAGAAATAAAAAAAGAGACGCACCTAAGCACGTCTCTGATATTATAATTTGAGAGGTAAGTTTATTTCATCAATACCATTTTTCTGATTGTCTCTTTCTCATCGGTTGAGAGTTTGTAAAAATACACACCGGAAGGCACATCATTACCGGAAGGAGCTGTTGCATCCCAGGTGATATTTCTACTCAAAATGTCTTCGGGAGTTAATTCAATACGATCCACAAGCTGCCCAAGAAGATTATAAATAGATATTTCTGCATGTTCTGTGTTGGCAGGAAGTGAGAAAGCAAACTGTGTTGAATGCCTGAAAGGATTCGGGTAGTTCTGATAGAGTGCAAATGTATTCTGTGGAGCCGGTTCATCGTTTGAGTAATTATTTTCAAATTTATAAATCTTGAAATCGTCAATGTAAATGCCGTCATCGGTTACGTAGGAATCGGAATAAAATTTGAATCTGAAGAAGACCGTTTGCCCGAGATAATCCAGAAGATCAAAAGATTGAGTTTCCCAGGAAGTGTGATTCCCAGTGTAGCTCTCGAGGTCGGTCCAGGTTGTACCGTTGGTGGAGACCTGGAAATAGGCAAAATCATAACCGGATTCTATAGAATATTTTGTCATAAACTCGACATGCGCCGAGAGTGCACTCGTCAGATCGATCGTTTCATCCAGTGTTGCATAGGAGAGTACATTGTTGCCATACTCTCCATCCGGGCTGTCCGCAAGTGAGAATAAGCCGCTATAACTCTGCGCGGTGCTCAAACCCCAAGTGCCTGTGGTGTTCCAATTTCCTGCACCGAGTTCAAGATCATCAATAAAGAAGGGTTCAACCATGACGAATGTGTAGGAGTTTACGAATTGCGATACGTCCATAAGATAGGTAAAAGTGCCGTATGATGCAGCGGTGATCTCTACTTCATAACTGCCATAGGGGACATTGTTGATCTGCGCATAGCCCATTGTATTGGTGGTTACTGTATCCAGCGGAGTGTCGAGCACACAAATATCTGCATTTGGAATGGCAAGGCCATCCTCATTTTTCAGGTTAATATGAACATTAGCCGTTGCTGCGGGAGCAAGCTCGACATCGAGTTCTGTTTGAAAACCTGCCACGACTTGAACATCCTCGATCGTTTTCGGAATGTAACCGAATGCAGAGAATGTAAGATCATAGGTGCCGGGGAGAAGAATTCTGTAGTATCTTCCGAAATCAGGACCGCTCATATATGGCTCGACCTCAGTTCCTGTGTCATCAATATTGTGCACAAAAACTTCTGCATCGAGGAAATCACCGGAAAGACTATCGGTAATATTACCTGTGATAACCCGGTCAAAAATTCTATCAATGAGTATAAGACCCGCAGAGAGGTTGTCATTAATGATGGAATTCATAGTCGTTGCACTCGGTATGAAGGTTGTGCCGAGTTCTGTAATAAAATAAAAAATTCTTTCGACGCCGTACCCATAATCAGTTGTGGTGCCTGAGCATGGATAGAGTGCATTGGTCTGTTGCGGAGTGTAATGTCCTCCATATTGTGAAGGAACAGTAACAGCCATTTCCTGACCGATGTTTGCAAGTGCGTTTACATCTGGAGCCATACAGGACATACTGTATCCGAGGGGCCACATAATAAGCTCGCTATAGCTGTGATAAGACATTCCGAGATCAAACCTGTATTGTGCAAGTAGATTTCTTAATGCACTTGTTTCGGGTTCAGAAAATGGTTCGGGACCGCAGTATGTTTCGCCGGTTGGTCCGCTCGTGCCCTCGCCACCGAACCACTCAAGTGGTCCGTAATTCCTGTTGCAGTCAACTCCATCAGGATATTGATAACCACCCCAGGTGATCTGCCCGTTCTCATCATTATCTCTAATATTTTTTCTCCACGAAGTATCGTCCTGATTGATCACGATCTTATGACCATCCGGATTGACGAGAGGAACGAACCATATTTGTGCATTATCGACCCAGAAAGTCACGTCCGGATCAGTGCCGTAGTTATTCAGCAGATAATTCAGGATAAGCATGGTCAATTCCATGCCGATCGGCTCACGGGCATGGTGTCCGCCATCAAATATGATATTGGGTTCATCTTCATTGAATGCGACATTATCAGAAATCTTAAGGCACCATATATCATGCTGATAATCATCATAATTGGTATTACCCCATGTGGAATAATACTTCCCACGGGATTCCCCGATCGTTGTAAGAGTAATAAGACCGGGATTATTGAAGGCAAGCTGGAGGAGTTCGGTTTTCATGTCATCATAGGTGCGGTAGCCGTAAATATCTTTTGCCCGCGTGACGATATTTTCTTTCATTTTGGTTTCGGAATCCACAATGCGGAAGTGGTAACCAAGCTTTGAAATTTCCGGCAATCTTTCCTCGTGGATAAAAATATCAATATACTTTTCCGGGAAATATGATGCGATATCATACTCATTTTCCAGGAAGTATGTCGCGATAGCTCTTCCCGGATTATCGATGCGGATGATAACCTTTTCTGCAAAGAGAGGTACGGAAATAAGAAGGGTAACAACAAAAATTGATAAAATCGTCTTTTTCATAGCTATTTCTCCAGTCTAATTTTCATGTATGAATATAATTTATAGTGAAACTTTGCAATGGCAATTTATTGTCAAATTTATTTGAATAAACTTTCGGGGAGTTTCAATTGACAAAAATTTTGCACGATTTTCTTTCTATGCTCATGAAAAATAAAGCATTGGTAACCGGAGCGAATGGATTTGTGGGCAGCAACCTTGTCCGCGCTTTGCTGAAAAAAGGTTATGACGTTACTTGTATGGTACGGCGTACTTCGAATCTCAGCTCGCTCGAGGGGCTTTCTGTATCATATAAATATGTGGACTATAATTCAATTCCTTTATTGCAGGATGCATGCAGAGGTCAGCAAATTGTTTTTCATATTGCTGCAAAAGTGCGGGAACTCACAGAAAAACGCTATTTCGATGCAAATGTGGAAGTGACAAGAAATCTGCTCGAGGCAATAAAGAGTGGCAGTGTTGAGAAGTTCGTCTTTCTGAGCACGCAAGCTGCTGCCGGACCGGCTGACGGGCTTAATCCCAAAACGGAAACATGCGAATGCAATCCTGTTTCCTATTATGGGAAAAGCAAATTGGAAGCCGAAAGGGTTGTCCGGGAAGCGTGCTTTGTGCCATGGATCATTATTCGTTCTCCAAGTGTGTATGGACCGTGTGACAGAGACTTTTTGCAATATTTTAAGCTCGTAAAAAATCATCTTGCGCCCCTGGCAGGTTTCAAAAAGAAATATCTCAGTCTTGTCTACGTGGAAGACCTCGTGCACATGATCATTGATGCAGCAGAGAATAAGCTGGTGGACAATGAAATCTTCTTTGCAGGAGATGGCAATATCTATGTACTCCAGGATTTTATGAAAGCTGTTGAACATGCAATGGGCAGTAAAGCGCTTACAATGCATATCCCGATCTTTCTAAGTTATATTCTTGCACTGTTCAATGAAGGGATGAAGCACTTCACAAAAAGGCAGGCAATAATAAATATGCAGAAAGTCAAAGAAATGAAACAGTACTATTGGCTTTGCAGTATTGAAAAGGCGCAAAAGTTGCTCAATTACCGACCTCATAACTCTCTGCAGGAGGGCGTGAATAAAACCTATCAATGGTATAAGGAAAATAAATGGTTATGAAAAAATATATTTTAGCGCTCCTTGCAATATTTCTTTTGGGCACACTTCATGCGCAGAAAGCCGGTCCTTCAAAAGATAAACTTATTTATAAACCAGACTCACTTCTTATTGATTCACTTGCCACTGTCATTACTGAAGCAGAATGGGATACGAGCATCGTAGTGATGCCGATCGAGGAGCTAGAAGAATACATTGTTTCATTGCAGGATACTTTTTTTTCGTATGAAACAAAATCATTTCTGACGGATGAATATTACACTTTTGGGAATTCGCATTATGTGGTGCCCGACTACAGTGGCTCGATCGGAATATTCAGCTCACGATATGATAATATCATGCAGCCCAAAGATATTTTTTTTCCTTTGCTGAATTTTTATGTCCTGCATCGCGAGGATGGCAGATATGATCTCACTCCTTTACAGAACTCATTCCGTGCACTTCTGACTGATGTGCAATATTCCAATGGAGACTTCAATAATGAGAATAAAAGCATCGGCTTCAGCAAGAATGCATTTGCACATCTCGCAGATTTCCAGCTATATGCACAGAGCGGAGAGCATACAAGTGCGTGGGGAAATAAATGTTACTATGATAATTTTGTTTTCCAGGCGCAAAAGAAAATACTCACCGAATCCTATACATCACATAGATTTAATTATAACTTCATAAAATTGTTTTCTGCAAATGAAACCTATAATGTGTTTAATCCCGATTATGGAATTTCTCCTGGCACAGAGTATTTTCAAAAAAATGAAACGATCATAAATCAGTTTGATGCCTTCTTATTCGATGGAATTCTGCATTTTTCCTATCTTAACCAGTACGGCAAAGAGCATATTTACAACAAATCTTCCCACAAAGCAAAGAACACAATTGTCCGTCATCAGTTCAATATCGGCATAGATCTTCCGCTCGAAGAATATGCAACAGAGATTTTGCTACGTGCTGATCTGCAGGGCATTGATCATTTCTATTGGAAGGGATATCTGCATGATTACCACATCCGTGTTTCTATGAATTCACCCGGAATTTTTGCAGATTTCTATTCTATAAAGATCATCAATGATGTGATCTTTTCTGAAAAACCAGATACGGTCTTCATTATGCCGGAGCTTGTTTTTAATATTCCAATTACGAAATCGATCAATTCTGAGTTGTCCGCGGGCGCCCGAAGAAAAGAGAAGAATTTCTATTATGATGGTGAGTTTGCTCTCGATAATAAAACAAAAGTCATCTTTACCGAGGGAAAGATCAGTATAGAAACTGAGTCCTTAAACCTGCAGCTCAGCGCATTTTATAAGGAAGTAAGAAATGACGGACAGTGGCAATATTTGAATCCTGCCGAATCACCCTATTATAAATTTTTTGATGATTATCATATCTTTGGCGGAACGATAGAAGGGGATCTTACATATGAGTTTTTGAGCATTGATTCCCGAATTCGTTTTACCGGCACAATAATGCATCGACCTGATACTCTGCTGAACGTTCCATCTTATCGTGCAAAGATCGAGTGGACGAACAGAAGGCGTTTTCCGCACAGTAACTTTATCTATGCGAATGCGAGTGTATCCTATTTAGGAAATAATCTTGATATTGAAGGAAAGGAGATACCCCATCAATTATTCTGCTCTACAGAAGTCGGTGTCAGCATCAAACGATTTTTGATCTATTTAAAATTAACGAACATATTCAATATTCTTGACTCAAATTATTTCATGTACGAACTCAATGAAGTGAATCCATTTGGTGTCGCTTTTGGTGTGCAATGGAATTTCATTAATTAAAAAAGAGAAAATGTTGAACCACGAAACACACGAAATGCTCGAAATTGATAAAGTAAGGTATGAGAAAACATTTTTTCTTAGAAGTGGTTTTCGTGTTTTTCGGGCTTTTCGTGGTAGAAATGTTTTTATATTCTGGAGTGTCTATGGAATGTAAGAAGACTGTAAATATGCACATGTGCAATTGCACCTATCCATGCGATAAAAAGGGTATGTGCTGCGAGTGCATTGCATATCACAGAAAAAGGGGAGAGCTCCCAGCCTGTTATTTTACT
>CAYUTH010000044.1:0-13781 GCA_964447485.1 uncultured Candidatus Cloacimonadota bacterium
ATGCGTCTGATTGTTTCATAACCATCCATTTCCGGCATCATAATATCCATCAAAACAAGATCGATATCAGGTTCTGTCTTTAATATTTCCAGTGCCTTTAAGCCGTCTTCTGCCTTGAGCAGGTTAAATCCCTTTTCGCTTAATAACTTTGATAAAGCAAATACATTCCTCATATCATCATCAACGATCAACACTTTTTTGCCTTTAAATATCACCTCGGTATCATGCAGATTTGTTATCATTTTTCTTTTCTTTTCCGGCATTTTATCTACCATTCTGTGCAGGAATAATGATGTCTCATCCAGCAGCCTCTCCTCTGATTTCACTCCCTTGATGATGATTGATTCCGCATAATTACGCAATTCAAATTCTTCTTCTTTGGACAACTCTTTTCCCGTATAAACGATTACCGGCGGAATAACAATTTTCCTCTCTTCCAAGGTTTTCAGCAAATCGAATCCGGTCATATCAGGTAGTCCCAAATCGAGGATTACACAGTCATATTTATGAGTTTCGATTTTTATGATCGCTTCTTTGCCGGTGGCTGCTGGACTACAATGTACATCTCCGTTGCCGATCAGTTTGATGACGCTTTCCCGTAAGTTTTTATTATCCTCCACCACCAGTAGATCTTTGATTCGCCTACTGAACATTTCTTCCAGCTTCAAGAAAGCTCCATCCAGTTCTTCCTTTCTCACCGGCTTGGTCAAATACCCGATGGCTCCTTTCCTGAAAGCTTCTATGGTTGAATCTTCAACTGACATAATGTGGACGGGAATATGCCTGGTATGCGGATTGTTCTTTAATGTATCCAGCACGCCCCATCCGTCAATCCCGGGAAGATGCAGATCAAGTATTACCGCAGCAGGAAGATGCTTTTCTGCCAGTTCCAGTCCTTCTTCACCCGTAAATGCCACCAGTCCATTAAAACCTTTCAGACGGCACTGATCAAGCAGCAGCTTGGCAAATTTCGCATCGTCTTCTATGATCAGAATGCTTTTCTCTCCCTTCTTCAGCGATTCCCGATCGTCTGGTATTTGCTCCTGTACTAAATTCCGTGATTCCTTTTTGGCTTGATATTCCTTGTAGGTCTCATTAGTTATTTTTGTCAAAGGGCTCACTGTCTTTCTGAGCGCTTTCAATTGATGCGGAAGATAGAGTGTAAAGGTCGATCCTTTGCCTTTTTCGCTTTCCAGTTGGATTTCTCCACCCAACAAATTAGCCAGTTCGCGGGATATGGAAAGTCCCAGTCCGGTACCGCCGAATTCCCTCGAAGTTCCGCCTTCTGCCTGTTGGAATGCTTCAAAAACAATTTTTTGCTTATCAGGAGAAATTCCTATACCGCTGTCTTTTATGGCAATGGCGATGCTGTTTTCAGGTGAAAGTCCGCTTCTCGATAGATTCACATCTTTATGCGGCAGATGGAATTTAACTGTGACTCCGCCTTTTTTGGTGAACTTGACAGCATTCGACATCAGATTCTTGATAATTTGCAGCAGCCGCTGGCTATCGTTCAGAATGCTTTCCGGTACTTTTGGATCGAGCTCGATCTTGAAAGAAAGACCCTTTTCTTCCAGCATGTGTTTAAAATTGTTGCTGATGTTTTCCAAAATATTTTTAACTTGAATCTGTTCAAGATGAATATCCATCCTGCCGGCTTCGATTTTAGAAAGATCAAGGATCTCATTGATCAGTTGCAGCAGGTCATTGCCACTTTTATAGATCACTTCCGCCGATTCTTTCTGGCTGCTGTCCATATTACCCTCTTTATTATCTGCTAACATTTTAGAGAGTATCAACAGGCTGTTTAAAGGTGTGCGGAGTTCATGCGACATATTTGCCAGAAATTCGGACTTGTATTTACTGGCGATTGCCAGTTCTTCCGCCTTTATTTCAATATCTTTTCTGGCGTCTTCAATATCTTTTTTCTGCCTTTGCAGCGATTCGTTCTTCTCTTCCAGCTCTTCATTGGAAACTTCCAGCTCTTCCTGCTGTGCTTTTAATTTTTCTTCCGACTGCTGCAAGAGCTGAGTTTGTTCTTCCAACTCTTCGTTGGTTGTTCTCAATTCTTCCTGCTGGCTTTGCAGTTCTTCTGTCAATGCCTGTGATTTTACTAAAGCCCGGGCAAGTTCTTCGCGGTTTTTGGCTGTTTCGATATTGATGGCGATAGTTGCCATAGCTTGTTCCAGGTATTCCATTTGCAGATCGGTAAAATCGTTCAGTGTGCCGATCTCGATCACACCTTTCACTTTATCCTCAAATAGGAAGGGTATCACGCAGATAAATTGAGGTATGCGTTCTCCCAAACCGGAAGTGATCTTGATGTAATCTTCGGGAACATTTTTTAGGAGGATCGGGGTCTTTTCCAAAGCTGCCTGACCTACCAATCCTTCACCGAGTTTAAATTTATTCGACAGGTTTTTGCGTTTTTGATAAGCATAGCTGCTTAACAAAGTTAATGACGCTTCTTTGGTTGTGTTTTCATACAGGTAGAATGCGCCGATCTTGGCATCGAGATAAGTGGTGATTTCCGTGATCACCCTATTGCCGATATTCAGTAAATCCAATTCCCCGCGCATCACGTCATTCATCCGCATGATCCCTGTTTTCAGCCAATTCTGCTCTTCGGTTTCAATTTTTGCTTTCAGTAGAGAAGCTTGCATTTTCTGGGTAGCATCTGCTAGTTTTCCGGTCTCGTCTTTGCTTTCAATTTCTATCTGTGTATCGAGCCTTCCTTCTGCTATTTCATTTGCGAGGTACACCACTTTGTTCAAATTAGATGAAATTAACTTCGCTATCCAAAATCCAATCAATAATCCGATAACAACACTTGCCAAGGCAATTAATATGATAATAGTCAATTCTGAAGTATAATTCTTGGATGCTATTGCTTGTTGCAATTCTATTTCTTCATCAATTATATCAACCAGGCTTTCCATTGCTGAGGCAGCGCCATTATATGCTTCTCTGCTGATGTTTTTCGTTCTCGAAACAGCAGCGGCTATAAAATTCCTGAATTGGGAAACTGATAGGTTTTCATGAATATCTAATTTCAATAATTCATGGGAAACTATCTCTTTTACTTCATCATTTTTCCTGATAAGTTCAACGTAACTCTTATTGAAATTTTGAAGATATTCCGAATTCTGGCTTTCAATTTGTGAAGTCAACTGCTCCAGCCAGTCTTCTAGTTCGCTTTTGTATTCTGTAATTCTTGATGAATACAAGTCAATTTCATCTACTGTGTCGGATAGCAGGAGTTTGCTTTCTGCCCGGTAGATTTCTACCAGGTTTCGATGGATTCGTGCTGCAAGTTTGATATTCTCTGCTTTAATATCGACGATGTAATCCAACTGGATTTTAGAACTATTCAAATAATAAATTCCTACTATAGAGACGACTATCTCAAGAAATACAATAAGTAAAACAGCAGATATAATTTTCCCTTTTATAGAGAGATTATTGACAAATTTCATAGAAAACCTCCTGGTTTAGCTACTTGTATTTTAATTTTTTTCAGTTTTTTTATTTTCATTTCAAGAAATAATAAACTCATTGCTTTATCCATACTATTCGTTTTCTGTATTTTTGCCGGCTTTTTATTGTTTTTGGATGTGGTAATATTCTTGTTCATTATATTTCTCCTCTTGTAGACGTAAAAACGATTGGCTCCTTATCCTTTGAAAACAATCCCACCAATCGTCTGTGCGCGTTAAATCTTTCTTTTAAGAATTCTTTGATAATTATGATATTATCAATTTTAGCTTCGCCATCTACTTTTCTTTCCATTCTTCCACCTAACCCAACCTCATGTAACAAACAGTTTTGCTGGTTTAGAATTACTTGTGCTAATAATACGATTTTTTTACTTTTTTCTTTGTCAATGTTTTCATTCCTTTCGGACTACTCACTCATGTGACAACTCATAAATACGATGAAGGGAGATGGGTTGACAATTGCCTTTAATTTCATTTTTTTATCCTTCAATCGTTTTCTTCAAACGAATGATAAATACTACACCTGTTAACTGTTAAATGCGTAATGAGTCTCCAGCCATTATTGTTACAACTTCATTTTCAAAATTGTAAAGTTTTACATAGGTTTGAGAAGAAGCGTCATCGTTCTGTGGTGTTATAACGACAAAAGTTGCTGTTGCCCCTCCCGGCTGATAATCAATCCAAGTTCCAGAATTAGCATAGATTGATTTTTGCCCATTATAATTTTCAGACGTAATAATTTTAGCAATATGTGTATGTCCGAAAACGACTATTCTCTTATTGGAATTCGGGTTCATAAAATATTGCACCTTTGCCTGATCATCCAAATGACTTGTTTCAAAAACATCTGCAATCGCCTGAGCTACAGGAATAGTATCAGCAACCATGTTGTGTATTTGTCGTTCAACCCATGTATCTTGAATTCCGTTGAAAAGGTTCACATCAATAAATCCACCTACAGTCGTTTGATAAGGAAGTATATCGTTGACAGAATATGTCCCTGTGAATCCATCAATATTTGTTACAATAATGTTCTCATCAAACATGTTTTCTATCGGCAGCTCGAGCAATGTTCTTTTCCAATTTTCCCAATATCCGAATAATAAATTTTGGCTTTCAATGCCCGAAGTATTTGGGGTGACAACCGGTATCGTGTCTCCTGCTGTATGGCAATTTTGCCAGACATGGAGTGCGGCAATTCTTGTGAAAAAGTATCCCGGAGGCAATATGGTTCCTGGTGCAACATCTTGGTTTGAAATCGGGTCTGGGGAACAGAAAAAACAGTAGCGATGACAATGTTCAATCGCCAGTTCTGGTAGATATGCCGGAGAGTACGTGCCTAAGCCCGGCACGTCTCGTGCCTGATTTATCCCTGGAAGAATAAGTTCAACATTTTCCGCAGTTATTGTTAAATCATGGTTCCCCGGTAAATAGGTAACTAAAATTTCTTGTGCTTGAATTATCCGGTTAAGGGCATCAAACACACCCTTATTGGTTTCTGCGATCCGCTGAACAAAATCTGCCTGATCCATTCCCTGATAAGTATCTATTGTAGCTGGTACAAACCATTCATCGAGCAAGTCCCCAGCAATAACAAGTTCCTTGACATTGGGAGCCACTCTGATCTGTTCGAGCAGCTTCTCAAGTGCCCCAAGGTTGTCTTTGCACTCTGCATAAGCGAGATCGGCACCAAGATGCATATCGCTGATAACAACGAGCATATTTCTTTCATTACCACCATTGGTGAAAGGGTTTATTCGCGAATTTGTCGGGCTTACCGTATCGCATGATGTAAGTACACTTAAAAACATCACTAAAATAATCGCACTTAAAATACTCTTTAAATTTTTCATTTTCTTCTCCTACATATAAGTTTTATTATTTTGGTTATTACGTTTACACATTATTATGTTTTGATATTTATAGACTCCTATTCTTTACTATTTTCTTTTTCAATTATTTTCATTCTTGTCTATCCACACGATCATGTGACAATTCATAATTACAGCCAAATGTATATTGTGCTCAGTATAGCTTTTGATTTCATTTTTTATCCTTCAATCGTTTTCTTCAAACGAATGATAAATACTACACCTTGCGGTTCGTTATCTTCTACAAATACCATTCCTCCATATTCTTCGACAGTTGTCTGAACAATATACAATCCAATACCGGTATGCCCTGTTTCACCATATTTGAAACCTTCATCAAATATCTTATCCTTTATTTCATCGGGAATACCTATACCGTAATCCTTAAATCTAATCTCGCAATTTTCTTTATTTGGAATAATTTCAATATCCAATTTTGAAGTTTTCCCATGCCTGATAGCATTACCAATTATATTCTCAAACACTGAATAAATTGCGTTATCTGCATACGCTCTGCTTGTGCCTGTAACAGTGATCTTTATATCAGGATAATTCTTTATAACATCACGGGCTACTTGCTCGATATCATATTCATCCAATTCAGCATGCGAGTTTATAAAGGCTTCCTGTTCACGTTGATTATGGATCGTTTCGATACTTTTCTCGACTCGTTTCTCTATCTCATCGATCATTGATTCATCCCCCTCTTCACGATATATATCAACCGCACTTTTTATTACGACAAGGTCGTTTGTGATATCATGTCGTAGAATGGAGTTTGCTGTTTTCAATCTCTCCCGGTTGATCTTTAATTCTTCTTCCGCCTGCTTGCGTTCGGTGATATCCTGATTCGCCCCGAAAGTTTTAACCGTTCGTCCCTGGCTGTCTTTTGCAATGAAGAAACGAACGGAGATATACCCCGGTTCGCCGTCTGCATAAATAATCCGGTGTTCTATTGTCCGGCTGAAATTCGGATCGGTAGTTTCCATCGCTTTCTTCATTTCAGTAGCGACTACTGCGATATCATCGGGATGTAAAAACCGTTCAGCATATTGAGAAGGAGTCATTGTGTAGCCACCGACTTTTTTTGCTGTAGTTCTAAAAATATCATAGAAGTGATCATTGAAAGTGAATAGATCAGAATCAGCATCATATTCCCAGTATCCCAGCTTTGCGATTTCCATAGCATTAGATAATTGGGCTTCGCTGGTTCGAAGTGCTTCTTCCGCCTGTTTGCGGTCGGTGATATTACGTATACTGCCGATTATCTTCACAGGTGTGCCCTGCGGATCACACTGGATGCGAGCAGAGATAGAACAGGGAACTTCAGAGCCATCCCGATTTTTGAATATAATTTCATAATCAGCCACACTTCCCTGTTTTTGCAAAGCTTCTAGAAATGCCTCCCGCTTAGCCGGATCCGCATACAAATCATACATTGATTTGCCGATAAGATCATCTCTTTTGTATTGACCGTACGACAGCTCCAGAATCGAAGGGCTAACATCAACGATTACACCGTCGATATGAACCTCAAAAAACATATCCAGCACATTCTCGAAAATGTTTCGATACTTCTTTTCGCTCTCTTTTAAAGCTATTTCTGTACGATTGCGTACAGCAATTTCCTTCCGAAGCTTGCGGGTTCTCTTCTTTACCTGCAGTTCCAAAATTACTATGGCAATAATAGCTATGATAAAAATAATACTGATAATATAAGGTAAAAGCATTTCAAGTTTTTCTTCGAATGATAAACCGCTTATAATGATAGGTTCCCACCATTTTTTTTGCAATTCATCATATGTTCCGTTCGCAACGATTATTGATAATCCGTCATTCAAAACTGATAAGAGTTCTTTATCTCCTTCTTGTACTGCAAAGCTGAAATCCTGGTTGAAGCCCGTGAGTTCAATATCCAGAACATTTACATTATGAATATTTAGTTCATTAACCAGTTGCAATCCTATGAGTTCCTGGGCAATGACCGCATCATACTTTCCTTCAGAAAGCTCCTTGAAGGCAATATCATACGTCTCTGTAGTATGTATCTTGTCGGATAATTTCACCCTTGTAACAAACTCGTGTGCATTATCTCCTTGCATGACTGCGATATCTTTTTGTTTCAGATCGCCCAGGGTTTCGATGCCTTTTGTTCCTTTTCGCACAAATACAGCCCCATTCATTGTATGATATGGAAAAGTGAAATCATAGACCTCTTCAGTCTCCGGTGAACGCCCCACCAATGGCAGCGCATCAATCTTTCCTTCTACCAGCTCTTGTTTTATCTCATCCCATGGTCCTACCTTGATTTGAAGATTGAGATGCATCACTTCCGCGACAGCTTTTATGAGATCTACAGAAAAACCATCTGCGTTCCCATCCTCATCCACTATGCAGAATGGAGGATAACTCGGTTCCGAAGCAATAAGTATCGTATCTTTTACCGTATGCAACACCTGCTTTGCATTTTGTGCTGCAATCGAGGTTGTTGATACAAAAATAAAAAGAAAAATGACCAATAAAGTGCTGAAATATCGAGCACGAACTTTTTTAAACATTCTTAACTCCTAAATACATTTATAAAAAAACTTCCTTCAATCCATCTGTGAAGAATGAATTGTTTTCCTTAAACGGATGGCAAATACTGCTCCGTTGGGTTTGTTGTTTTGGTTATACTTTTTATCAATCATGGCACACCCGCTTTTTTTACGAAACACTACTTTCTTTGCACACCTTTTATAATTTATAATATTAAGGGCAATTTCCGTGCCAGTATTGTAATAAACTGAGATAAAATTATTGCATTAGATCTTAGAATCGTGCAATGTGCCTCACAGCAGCGGATTACGGGATTTCAATAATTATCAATTTTTTTATAGAGTTAATGGCAAAAAACCGAAATTATTCCAAAGTGCTGAATTAATTCCGCAGTTTGCTTAATTTATTATGCAGTATGAAAAAATTTTCTCCCTCTCTCATCTTTGCTTCCTTGTCACGTCGTAGTTCGCCACTCGGCGAACGAAGACGGATCGCTCCACGCAACCCGCAACCCGCTTCACGCTTTTCTCTCCTTTGGTATTTCCAGAATAAAAGTCGTGCCGTTTTTTCTGTCTAATTTCAGGGTTCCCTGTAGCTGCTGTGTAATCATATCAACTATTGATAAACCAAGTGTTGCCGGGTCATGAATTTTAACCTCTTTGGGAATGCCTACTCCATCATCTGATATTTTAATTACAACATGTTTTTCTGCTTCTTTTAATTCTATATAAATGTTTCCCTTATCTCTTCCTTCAAAGGCATATTTTATGGCATTCGTTATGAGCTCATTTAATATCAATCCCAGTCTGTCTAATATTTCAATACTAATTGTGAGTTCATCCAGGGAATAGCTTATCTTTACTTTATGATGTACATCATAATTGTATTTAAGCTGCTCTGCAAGTGATTCAATATATTTCCCCATACTCACTTCAGACATATATTCTGATTGTAATAACAACTCGTAAGCTTTTGCCATTGCCAGTATTCTATCCTGGCTTGCTGCAAATCCCTTTACCGCATCTTCTTTTGTAGTTATTTCGTTCTGCTGAAGCTGAAGGAGACCTGATATTACCTGTAAATTATTCTTAACCCTATGGTGAATCTCTCTCAATAATAATTCTTTTTCTTTGAGCTCTCTCTTGATCTGTTCATCTGCCTGCTTATGATTGATGGCAAGAGCAATTTCTTCTGAAACAAATGTGAGAATTTCTATATCCTTTTCTGCATAAAGATTGGGATCATCATAGCTCTGAACCGCGATAACACCAATTACTTGATTTTCAATTTTTAGAGGAACACCAATCCAGATCTCAGAACGAGTCCCAATGATTTCAATTTTACCCTGTTTGTTTAATTTATCTTGTAATTGTTTGGGAGCAAATAATGTTTTACCTGTTTTTATGACCAGAGAAGTGAGAGTCTTACCAGCAGGGAAAGTTTCAAATATATCTTTTTCATCAACATCAAAAGGAAGAGAGATCATATCAGTTTTTTCATCGTATAAGGCAACATAAAAATTTGTGGTATCGATCACATTTCCCAAGTATTCTCTTATTTTGCTGTAAAAGTCGCGCATTTTATCGGTTGTATTCAGAGCATTGGAAATGTTGTATAATGTTTCTTGTATTTTCTCTGCCTGCTTGCGCTCGGTGATGTCCTTCAATGAAACCACTAGGGCTTCTTCTTCTTCTTCTTCTTCTTCTGCAAAAATCTTACCAGCAAAGTCAAATTCTAATATAATTTTTTTTCTTCTTTCAACAATGCTCATCGTTTATCTCCTCTTTTTTTACTTTTTTAACTACATTTTAAGTTTGTTTGCAATGGGTAACGAACCAAATTGAGAAATAAAACTGTCTAATAATTCTTTTTCCACATAAACATATACGGGAGTTGCGAAATATCTCAAAAAAATACCCTGAGAATTTCGATAGTGTTTTATCGTACAGTTTTTAATATTCGTACAAAGATAATTTCTAATTCTAATTAATAGATTGTTGGAACGACCGTAATATATCACTTCCGAAGAAAATTTTGGATACTTAATATGATTGATCACAGATATTTCATATACACCGGCTTTATCAGGAACAATATGTAAGTTCTTTTTATGCAAGGGCAAGATTCGAGAAAAATATTTTCTGTATGGATTAGTTAAATTAATTTTATTGTAAGCTGGAATGTTAATAGACCTTCTGTAATTGCAAATTGTCCTAACAGTAAGAGATATATTATAATTCTTTCTAAGAATTTCCTGAATTTCATTATCTCTCATTCCGCATGATTGTTGAGAGATAACATGTTCAACAATACTTGTATAAATTTTTCTTTTATTACAGAAAAGATCCTTTAAAAAATATTTTGAATTGTTAAAAGATATAAAGGTGTTATTAATTAAGCGGCTTAAACGACTAATATCTAAATAAGGGAATTGATCTTTTTCTAAAAATTCCTTCAAAGAAATTGGAATCATTTTTTTCCTATCATTAGTCTCAAAGAAGTCTCTTTGCAGTTCTAACATATTATTCATAATATGATGTATAAAAAGATTTTTAGTTTTGATCCAATTCATGGAATGTTTCAATTTTATATCGCTGGGTTCATATAATAATTCAAAATCCAGTTTTAAGTATTCAGATGAATAAAATTTGAGACCGTCTTTTTCTCTTTTCACTGTGCCGGTTATTCCTTTAGGCATATTTTTTGAAATTCTATCATCAATATGATGAACTCTATAAAAAGGAGCTTTCGATGTTTTGTTAATGAACCTCTCCACATATTTTAAATATTTTTTAATATTCATTTCCAAAATGTTTGCCAGAATCATCCGGCTGATCACATTATTTTTCATAAGCTCTTTCTTCCGGTAACCGCACTAATTTCGATAATACCGTGTTTTGTTTTTCTTGATTGTTTTCGTAATTCAGAGAGTATTCTTTGTTTTAGTTCATCTTCCGACATGTTCAGATCAGGAGCATATTTACTAATGAGTTTTGCATAAGCATTATTAGATTTCAATACTTCAATTTGCTTATCTACAGCAAGTAGTGATTCGGGAACGGACTGAAATATGTTTCGAAAGTTTTCCTCACTCTGATGAAGTGCTTCCTCTGCCTGCTTGCGTTCTGTGATATCACGGGCATTTCCCTGAAATCCAATAACTTGTTTGTTTTCATCAAACAGGATCTTACCGAGAATCTCGAGTGGTATCTCGCTCCCATTTTTTTGAAATAAAGTCAATTCAAATATAGCAGAATAAGTATCTTCTTTTCGTAATTCATCTTCTACTATATTCCTAAAATTCTGAAGTTCTTTTTTTGAACAATGTTCCGCTAAAGCGCTTCCTGCCCATTCTTCCCGTGTAAAACCGAGCATAGGAAAAATGGACTGATTTATATATGTAAACTTCAAATCTTTATCCATTTTCCAGATACAATCAAGGGTATTTTCTGCCAATAACCGATATTTCCCCTCGCTTTCCCTTAAATCGTTTTCTTTTTCCGTAACATCTTCGAGAATGCTCAACAACGATTTTCTGGAATGTTCTGCTTCTCCATAGAGTCTTTCAAGTTCTTTTTGGTTAGAAATAAGTTGATCTGTCTTTTTCTTTAGTTCATCCTCTGATTGCTTCTGTATTGTGATATCATGAAATATTCCCAAAGTCCCCTGATATCTCCCATTATCATCAATTTTGGGAGAAGCAGTTACTAAAATAGTCCTTTTCTCACCATCTTTTTTAAGGATAGAAAGTTCATATTTACTTGACTTTCTGGTTTTTCTAATTGAGGTTTGTTGAAGAACTCGTTGGAATTCTTCCGGCGCGGTTAATTCCTTCAAGTTTTTCCCGAGTAATTCTTTTTTAGAATACCCGAAGATATCAGCAGATGCTTGATTTATAAAAACAAAATTCTCATTATCATCAACAATTCCTATTCCTTCTTCCATTTTTTCAACAAGGGTACGATATTTTTCTTCAGATTCCTGCAATTCCTTGCCGGATTGTTGGATATTCTCTACCATCCGGTTGAAAGAAAAAGCCAATTGACCAATCTCATCATCGGATTTAATTTGTATTTGTGTATCTAATATACCTTCACCGACCTTATTTGAAGCATCTCTTAATTCTACTATTGGTTTTGATATGATTTTTGCCAACAATAAAGAAGCTGAAATAGCTAAAAGGAAAATTAGTATTCCCAGTATTACAAACTGATAAATCATATTATTTGTAATGCTCTCTTGTTCTTTAACAGTATCATTCAATTGAGTAAGGATTTCTGTATTCAGTTCCCGGTGTAATCGAGTGGCATCCTTTATTTTTGAGTAAATAGAGATTATTATTTCATTCATCTCTTTTGATGTTGGTTTCGTTGTCTCCGTCTCTATTACACCAAGTATATCTTTTTTCAAACCTGCTGTTATGTTTTCAAGTTCTTTTATAATTGGTATCGCTCTTTCATTGTCTTGCTTCTTCAAAGATTTAAGATTTTTTGATATATATTCGAGATTATGAAAAATATCCTCTTGAATTTGTGCACCCCCGATTATGAAAAACCGCTCAATATTAGAATCCAGGGATAAAATATCCAGAGCTATATCATAGCTGAGATTCATCTGCATACTATTAGGAATTATTTGTTCAGTGGTACTTCTAACATTTTTAAGTTGGAAGTAACTTATAAGCAGCATAAACAATACAAGAACAATGACAATAGTAAAACCGGAAGAAATTTTTCTTCGAATCGATGAGGTTAAAAAATCAGGAATTATCTTCCTCTTACCTTTTTTTTCATTTATCATCCTAAACCTACCTTGAATTATTCAATAATTTCAGCATTTTTCAGCAATGACGGTAAGAAAACAATATCTAATTTCTCAGCAATTTTCAGATTCAAAATCAATTTGCCTTTCTTGTTTTCTTTAAGAGGAATATCCGATGGAAGAGTGCCGTCAAGTATCTTCAGTGCAGTCTCAGCTGCATATTCCCCTTGTTCCTCAGGTATGGTTTCAACAGTAATAAGGGAA
This sequence comes from uncultured Candidatus Cloacimonadota bacterium, assembly GCA_964447485.1. GTDB lineage: Bacteria > Cloacimonadota > Cloacimonadia > JGIOTU-2 > JGIOTU-2 > Celaenobacter. Next base: position 12,932 of record CAYUTH010000044.1, read on the forward strand.
TAAGGTGACATAAATTTGTATGTTGAACCTGTAGGCTTACGTGTATTTTCAAGAATAAATCTTTTTGCTTCTTCATTGTCCCAGTTATTAATAGCAGCATTACTTACCAGAAGGAGTATGTCAACTTCATCTTGAAGTTTGATAAATGTATTTTCCCATTCTTCAAGTGTTTTTACAAAATACTCTTTTTCAAATGAGATATTCAATGTCTTTTTAGCATTTTCCATCCATTTTCTCGAAGATAAACAATCATCTGCGATCACGCCTATTCTCTCACCTTTAGTATAAATTTTCAGATGATTAATAAGAGGTATAACAAAGCTGATTTCAACCATTCCGGCAGTATTATTGTATGGCGCTTTATAAACGGTAGCATCCCAATTCAAACCGCAAAAAACAATAGGTAAATCTGCATTCCTATAATATGGCATAACGAGATATTTGAAAGCAATATCATCAGATGTGATAAGCAAATCAGGCTTCCATTCTTCAATGATTTTTTTTGCATCTAATGCTGCCTGTTTTTGAAATTCTTCTCCGGTATTTCTTTTTGTATCCATATAATGAATTTTTAATTCAATACCTTTATTAGATAAACCTTGCTTCAGACTGTTTGTTATTCCATCACTCCATTCAAAACCCTTATGGTAAGAATTTACAAATAATATTTTCTTTCCGGTATATTCCAGGGTTTCAATATCCTTCCCACCATTCTTCTCTTTCTTAGTACTACAGCCGGATATCGAAAACACAAGTATCAAAGCTAGCGATATAATACCGATTAAATTCCTTCTTTTCATTTTATCTCCTACATATAAGTTTTATTTTTTTGGTATTATGTTTATACGTT
>CAYUTH010000045.1:0-13757 GCA_964447485.1 uncultured Candidatus Cloacimonadota bacterium
AAGCCATGACCACATCTGCATCTTTTATTGCAGTTTTAAGATCATATTCACATGTTGCACCATACACTTCTTCTATCTTCGGGGGCATGAGTGTTCGAGGTGCACAAACTGTAACTTTCGCACCCATTTTCTTCATACCGATCAAGTTCGAGCGAACAACCCTTGAGTGAAGAATATCGCCTACTATTGTGACTTTCAGCCCCTTTATTGAGCCCCTCTTTTCCCAGATACTAAACATATCAAGAAGCGCCTGCGTGGGATGGGAATGTCTGCCGTCACCTGCATTAAGAACCGGTTTTTCAGAATATTTATGTACTAGTTGCGGCACACCCGGGCATCCGTGGCGGACGACATATAGGTCGATACCCATCGCATTGAGCGTATAAACAGTATCCTGAATACTCTCTCCCTTTTTTAAGGAAGAGCCTGCTGAGGTGAAACTTACCACATCAGCGCTCAGACGTTTGGCAGCCAGTTCAAAAGAAATTCTGGTGCGCGTGCTGTCCTCAAAAAAGAGTGTGGCAACTGTTTTTCCGCGCAAGGTAGGGATTTTCTTATATTCCCGGCTATTGATCTCTTTCATTACTTTGGCAGTCTCAAAAATGGTCTCGATCTCTTCTACAGTATAAACGTCGAGATCAAACAGATTCCTGCCAGCGAGATTTAGCGTATGCTTCATACACTTCTCCTAAGTTTTTGATAAAAAAAAAGCCACACATCGACTGACTCAGTGTGACTTGGTTGATAGCTGTTGTAGAAGAAAACAGCTCCCTCGTTGTAAAATCGAATTTTACAATACTCTTTCGGGCTGTACTGCTCTCTTGTTAATTTCAAATTAAATGTGTAATTAAACCGCTTCGTAATTTTGGTTCAAACCATGTTGATTTCGGGGGCATGACATTATTGGAATCTGCGACCTTCATCAGATCATCTATGGAAGTCGGGAAAAGAGCAAACGCAACTTTGAATTTTCCACTGTTCACAAGCTTTTCGAGTTCTCCAAGTCCTCGAATGCCGCCCACAAAATCTATTCTATTGTCCTTTCTAGGATTCAGTATTCCAAGAAGAGGTTCCATAATATTTTTATGTAAGATACTCACGTCAAGAGATCCAACCGGATCATTCTCGTTGAAAATTCCGGGCTTTGCTCTCAGTTTGTACCATTCTCCGTTAATATACATTCCAAAACTATGCTTCATTTCCGGCTTATACTGTGTTGATTGCTTCTCAATATCGAATTTCTCGGCAACTTTTTTCATGAATTCGTCATCTGAAAGTCCATTCAGGTCTTTCACCACCCTATTGTAATCCATGATGTACAGTTGATCATCAGGAAATATCACAGTGAGAAAATAATTATATTCTTCGTTGCCAGTATGATGAGGATTGTTCGCTTTCCTGATCTTTTGCACCCGTGATGCTGCGGCTGAGCGGTGATGTCCATCGGAAACATAAAGATAGTCGAGCGCATCAAATTCGCTAATAATTGCTTTAATAATGCTTTTATCAGCCACTTTCCAGACAGTATGCCGAATGCCGTCACTGCTCGTGAAATCATACAGAGATTCATCATTCTTACATTCTTCCACAATTTTGTTGATACTGTCTTTCGCATCATAAGTAAGAAAAACCGGACCCGTATTTGCGCTGAGCATATCCACATGCTTTGCTCTGTCCTGTTCTTTATCCTCACGTGTGTATTCATGGATTTTTATAATGCCTTTGTCATAATCCTCGACTGAAGCCGCTGCAACGATACCGCTCTGCTCATGATCTCCCATGATCTGGCGATAAATATAAAAACACGGCTCGTCATCCTGAATGAGGATTTTTTCGGAGATCATTTTTTTGAAATTCTCTACGCCCTTTTCATATACCTGTTCATCATTAACATCAATATCCACAGGCAGGTCGATCTCCGGCTTAGAAACATACAGGAAGCTGTAGGGACTATCTTTTGCAAGTTCTCTTGCTTCTTCGGAATTCAATACATCGTAAGGTGGAGCTGCTACTTTATCAGCATATTTTGGGTCTGGTCGGAGTCCTCTAAAGGGTTTGATATCCGGCATTGCATTATCCTCATTACCATTGATTATTTGTATAACAGTAGGAGCGGATGAGTGAATATCCTGTCAAATAATTTAGGATGAACACAGAATTTTTTAAAAAGAATGTTTATTTTTTACGTGAAGAAAAACGTGGAAGCGTATAAGCGAAGATGTGCAAAAGCGACAAGGAGAAAAGGCGCTGCCAATTATTTCAGGTGTTTGTCATTCTCGCAGAACTTTCACAACCCGAGTCGGGTTAAGAAAAACCGTCGAGGTCTGAAATCTGAAATCCTTAATCTTAAATCTACAATCTGAGATTCTAAACTCGTCACGGAATGGTCCATGACGGCTCTGTTAATTTCCTTTAGTGTCTTTCGTGATTTTCGTGGTTTCTTATTTCCTCCTTCTTCCCTTTTCCCTCCTCCTTTCTCCGACGTGTGTTATACTTTTCTGCGATCTCCGCGTGATTTATTTCCTTTGCGTTCTTTGCGTGAAATCTTTTCTCTTGACGCTTCAAAACAATGAATAAAAATTTTCCTAAAAACGGAGGTCCCATGTCTGAATTCGTTGATTGGCATCATGAAGAAATGATGAAAAAGGCAAAAGAAGCGCTTGAAGCTCATAACTTTCTGGTGGAACTGTGCATGAGTGGAGATGACGCACGCGATAAAGCTTTACAGGAGTTTGATAAAACATCCTCCATCGGCATAGGCGGTTCCATGACAGTGCGTGAGATCGGGCTTTTCGACCACCTGAAGAATAACGGCTACAATCTCATAAACCCATACGTGCCTGACCTTACACTTGAACAGGTTTTCGAACTGCGCAGAAAAACACTGATGTCCGACTTCTTTCTTGCCGGTTGTAATGCAATAACCACTGAAGGTGAAATTGTGAATATTGACGGGTACGGGAACCGGGTTTCTGCAATTATTTTTGGACCGAAAAAAGTATTTCTCTTTGCAGGTATGAACAAGATCGTGATGGACAGACAGCAGGCAATAGATCGGGTGCTCGATGTGGCAGCTCCCATTAATGCAAAACGACTAAAACGGAATACTCCCTGTGCTGAAGATGGTTTCTGCACAGATTGTGATGCTGAGGAGCGCATCTGCAAACATCTGACCATTAACATGCGGCAGAACATCCCGGACAGGATAAAGATATTTCTCATCAAGGAAAATTTAGGATTTTAAGATTAGAAAATAATTACTTTGACATGAGGAATAGAATTCTACAAATTCGTTTTAAAAGAAATTTATACCAATTAAGTTTAAGGAATGTAGTTTTGATGGTTAAGCGAAATAACAAGAATATTTTAAAAAGAGCTTGGCAGAGAAGCGGAGCTATAAACACAATATAATGCATACATTACTTCATAGTTTTGCTACACATCTGTTAGAACATGGAACCGATCTCCGATATATTCAGGAATTATTAGGCCATAAAAGTATTAAAACAACAGAAATTTATACTCATGTTACTCATACAGCAAAGAATAAAATCGTTAGTCCTTTGGATAATTTGGACTTGAAGGATCATGATGTTGAAAAATGAAAATAAAAATCTAAGTGGAATATCCGCGACAAATGTCGTATACAACTCCATATTGGGGGTATATGCGACAAAGATGTCGGGGATACAAACATTACCTGCGTTTTGGTTTAAATATTTATGAATATAAACACTCGGAAGTAATGAATCTATGGTTTCTCTAATTTTTTGTTCTTCGTGTTTTGTCATAATTTTTCCTAATTGAGTGGTGATAATGAAACATAAATTTGATTTAGATAAATTAAACTTATTACAAGCAACAGGATTAATACTGGGAATAATACTGACAGTATTAATTTTATGGACAACTGCAATATGGGCAACTTCTCCAATTTCCCAAAATTCTGCCAGATACTTAAAAACAATATCAATAATACTTGAACAAGCATGGTATATCCTGATATACGACATAGTTGTATTAATTCTAATATCTTTTTTCCTTGCATTATTAATTCTCCTGAAAATTTTCAAAAAAAACAAAATTAATTCTATAATTAAAGATGAATTTAACGAATCTGACAAAATTCCTATTGAATATCGAAACATGATATTTGATAAATTCAATGAAATTATTACAGAAATTGAAACAAGCCATTTGCCTGCCGGAGATATTATTCGTAATCATTTTGCTGAAACAGATGAACTGGAGAGAATAATAATTAATAAATCCAGCGAAAAATATAGTAATGAGTTTAGCAAACTCTATAATCAATACAAAAAACCAAGAAACGAAACTATTTGGTCCGATATTTGGACTTATCCCTATAATCTGGATTCTAATAAATTTGCAAAGCATCCCGAATATCACATTAATGGTGTAAATAACGGAGAAGAGTTTGCAAAATATAATATTCAAAAGATCTTCGATTTTCTTAAATAATTTAATCATGCTTCTCCTTAATCTAAATATTAATTATCATATTAATAAAACGCCGGTAACAAGCGTGCCCTCGATGAAACGTGGAGCACGCCGGACATTAGCCACAATAAACAGAGGTTAAAGTGTGATAATTATTAAGCAGAAAAGTACTAATAAAACATATCTATCATATTATGATTTATTTGGTAACAACGAAATTGCATTAACAAAAGCACTTTCCTATTTAATTTCAAAAGATTCGAGATCTTATTATGAATTATTGAAACTTCTAAATATTAATCCAAAGAAATTTAATCTAAATTATAAGGAAGTTGAAATCAATGTTGAAAAGTCTCGTGCAAGAAACAGGACAGATATTGAAATTTTCAGTAATTCTTCTCATATAATTATTGAATGTAAAATTAAAACTAATAGGCTAAATAAGCAATTAGTAAAATATAATGTATGTTTTGAACATGAAAATAAATTTATGTGTTTTATTACTCAAGAAAGAGATACTAATAAACTATTGGATGAAAACATCTGCTATATATTTTTGAGTTGGTTTGACATAATCAATCATTTTGAGGACAAAAAATTCTTAAAAAATAATAATATTCAGGATTTTGTTCATTTTGCGAATAGGAGATTTAAAATGAAATATTTAAATGAAATATTAATTCAAGACCTATCAGATGAGATTGAAATTAAAAGATTTTTGAATCATAATCTTTATAGACGAGATGTTACTTTTGGAACACCTTTATATTTTGCACCGTATTTTACACAAAAAAGCAAGAAAAAAGCAGGGATTTCATATATTTCAAAAGTCTTAGGTGTTTTAACTTTTAAATCTGAAGATATTAATTTAATCAAAGAAGATCTAAAAAACTTTACCGAAGATGAAGAATTAATTAAAAAATGGATATCTGGTGTTTCAATTAATCAAGTAAACGAAATAAAACAAACATTTTATTTTCTCGATAAACCTTATACTTTCAATAAATCAATAATGAAAGATAAAGGAAAATTCAAAGGTGTTGGTAAAGATTGGATTTCAAGTAGAATCACAAAAAACAGAACGGTGAGTTTCATTGATTTTATTAAACATATTCCAGAATTGATGGATTAAAAGGAATATTGTGGCTAACAAGCGTGTCGGCAGTAGGGCTGGTCAGTGCTCTTTGTTTCCCCGATAAATCGGGGCGGTTCAAACTTTGGTTGGTTCGTTTCTTGGCGTGATCGTTCCGATCCCGCTGCACACGCAGAACATTATGGGCATTGAAGATATAACTTAAAAGGTGGATGATGGAAAAATGTAGACTTTGTGGAGAGTTAGCTCAGCTTAGAAATTCTCATATTATACCAGAATTCTATTACAAACCAATTTATGATGAGAAACATAGATTTTTTGAGCTCTCTACAAATATAGAACATAAAACAAAATTTCCTCAAAAAGGTATTAGAGAATATCTTTTATGTGATAATTGCGAAAATAGATTAAGTAAATATGAAACTTATTCTGCAACAATGTTTGGTTCAAAAACTAGAGCAGTAAAAAAAGGAGATGAAATTATCGTAAATAATATTGATTATAAACTTTTCAAACTACATCAAATATCAATTTTATGGAGAATCGCAATTTCATCGCGTAATATTTTCAGCAAAATTGAATTACCTGAAGTTGAACCTGAATTGAGAAGTATGATAATTAATAATGATCCTGGGAATTATAATGATTACGGCTGTACTCTAACCTTCGTTGTAAATGAAAAAGCTTTGCTAACTGATTTAATAACAACTCCGGAAATGTTAATAATGGATTCTAATAAATATGTGCGATTGATTTTCGGAGGTTATATTTGGATTTTTTCTTTGCAGAAAGATGAAAACAGTTTTTGTAATGAATACTTTTTGAGTAAAACAGGAATTATGAAAATAAAAATTAGAGAAGCAAACTCTTTGAAAATATTAAAAAGTTATGCAAACGATTTGTACAGGGCTGGTAAGCTTGGAGAATGAATGCCCATAACAGCCGTGTCATCGGGTTGTGTTATCAGTCCGTTTCGTCTGAACCTTACGGTTCAAACTTTGGTTTGTTCGCTTTGTTGCGTGATCGTTCCGATCCCGCTGCACACGGTAAACATTAGCCACATTAAGAAAATATGTGTGATAAATATGAATTTATTCTTGTTATATTAATTTATGATTGCCAGAATAGTAAAAAAAAATTCATTCGATATAAACTGAATGAGGAGAAATTGATGAACAAATTTCACGAAGTTCTAACAGAACAACTTTCCAGAGAATCAAGTTTTATCAACGATAACGGAGATTTGAAAAAATTCATTATAATTGATGCAGCTTATAATATAAATCCCAGATTAATAGAACTGCTGATCGAAGTCGATGAGATAAAAAATAAATTCTTCACGGAAATAAAAAAACATTGGGTTTTTAACATTAATTTGTTTGTTCAATATATGGAGAATAAGAACTTTCTGAAAGACAGCTACACAAGATACAAAAATAAAATCGGACTGAATATTGGCGGTAAATTTTTGAACCAACGAAATGAAGTATCGCTTGTTTGGCCATTTAAAGATTGCGTTTTGGAAGGTGGACAAACGAAAGAAGACCAGAAACGACCTGAAATTTTCTTTAATGAACTCCTCGCTCAAGAAGAAATTGACCAATTATTCGAACCAAAAGTTCTCACTAATTGGAAACGATTTACAACAAATGGAGAAGAAAAAGTTTCAAAGTTGAAAACTGATAAAAAGGGTAACATTAAAGAAAACCTGATAATTAAAGGAAACAATCTATTAGCATTACACAGCTTATTACCTCGCTTTGAAGAAAAAGTAAAACTCATTTATATTGATCCGCCATACAATACTGGAAATGATAGTTTCGGATATAATGACAATTTTAATCACAGCACCTGGCTTACTTTTATGAAAAATAGGCTTGAAACAGCAAAAAGATTGTTAAGACAAGATGGCTCTATTTGGATTAACATTGATGATGATGAAGCACATTATTTGAAAGTAATTTGTGATGAAGTTTTTGGAAGAGATAATTTTGTTTCAAATGTCATCTGGCAAAAGAAATATACAATTTCAAATGATGCGAAGTATTTTTCTGATAATCACGATCATATTTTAGTTATTGCGAAAGATAAAGCTTTTTTTGAAATGAATGGAATCATTCGAACAAAAACACAAAATAATAGATACAGTAATCCCGATAATGATCCAAAAGGTAAATGGATGACTCAACCATTACACGCAAAAAGCGGGAATGTAACAAACTTTAAGTATACTTTTAATAATGGCAAAATTTGGGAACCACCGAGAGGGACTTTTCCAAGATATTCATATGATAATTTAAAAAAGTTTGATGAAGATGATCGAATATGGTTTGGTAAAAATGGTGATGCTGTTCCTAGATTAAAAAAATATCTTAAAGATATGGGAAATATTACTCCTGCAACAATTTGGTTTCACGATGATGTTGGAAATAATGATCAAGCAAACAGAGAGCTGAAAAAAATAAATACAAAATACAATTTTTCCACTCCCAAACCAGAGAAGCTTCTCCAAAGAATAATTCATATCGGTTCAAACGAAAACGACCTAATCCTCGATTTCTTCTCAGGTTCTGGTACAACACAGGCAGTTGCTCATAAAATGAGCAGGCAATTTATTGGTATCGAGCAAATGAATTATATTGATATTATTACTGTTGAAAGATTGAAAAAAGTGGTCGGCAAAAATGAAAAACCCAAAGATGAACTACTTAAAAAAATTATCTACGATGAAGGCGGAATTTCCAAAGCAGTAAATTGGCAAGGTGGAGGTGATTTCGTTTATTGTGAACTCAAAAAATACAACCAAACCTTTATCGAACAGATAGAAGTAGCAAAAGACAGTAAAGAACTTTTGAAAATCTGGGAAGAAATGAAAGAACATAGTTTTATCAATTACAATGTAGATATAAAGAAACAAGATGATAAAATTGAAGAATTCAAAGAACTTACCCTAAATCAACAAAAAGAAATACTTCTGCAAATCCTAAATAAAAACCAATTATATGTTAATCTGTCTTCAATTGATGATGAGGATTTCAAAGTCTCTGACGAAGATAAAAAACTGACAAAAGAGTTTTATAAGATTGAAGAAAAGCAAAAATCATCGCAAATGAAAACGGGTTTATAATTATGAGCGATAATAATAATAAAATCCCTAATAGCTTACAAAAATTTTCGAATTTTGTTATATTTCAAACAGAAAATGGTAAGGTAAATATTGATGTGTTTTTTCACGATGAAACTCTGTGGTTAACACAAAAGCTGATCTCGGAGCTTTTTGAAAAAGGCAGATCAACAATAACGGAACATCTTAATAAAATATTTTCAGATGGAGAACTTGATGAGAAACAGGTATGTCGGAATTTCCGACATACCACTCAACACGGTGCTATCAAAGACAAAACACAAGATACGGAAGTTAGATATTACAATCTTCGAGCAATTACAGCAGTTGGTTATCGTGTAAACTCACACAGAGCAATAGAGTTCCGTAAATGGGCAAGCGAGATTCTGCACGAATATATCATCAAAGGCTTTGCAATGGATGATGAACGTTTGAAACAAATAAACCATTTTGGTATAGATTACTTTGAAGAAATGCTTGAACGCATTCGTGAAATCCGTTTGAGTGAAAGAAGGTTGTATCAAAAAATAACAGATATTTATGCACTCTCTGCCGATTACGACAGTGAAGCCGAAATAACAAACCATTTCTTTGCTACTGTTCAAAATAAATTACATTGGGTAATTACAGGCAAAACTGCTGCTGAGATCATCTACACCGAAGCAGATGCAAAAAAAATCTATATGGGATTAAAAACTTGGAAACACGCTCCCGATAGAAAAATATTAAAATCTGATGTTAGCATCGCAAAAAATTATTTGAATGAAGAACATTTAAAAGCTTTGCAAAGAATTGTAACTGCTTACCTTGATCTGGCAGAAAGCAGAGCAATAAACAGGAAAGTTATGAATATGAAAGATTGGGAAGAATTTCTGGTAAAATTTCTGGAACTTTCCGATTCTCCGATTCTGAACAATCTTGGCAAATTTTCGATGTTAGAAGCAAAATTAAAAGCAGAAGGTGAATACGAGAAATACAGAATTGAACAAGATAAAAACTACATTTCAGATTTTGATAAAGCAATAAAACAACTGAAGAATAATTCTAAATCAGTTACCGAGCATTCCTCGAATACTGACAAAGATAATGAGAAAAAATAAAATGGATTTTCTTTATAAAACAATTGTCTCTGAATTTGGTAAAAAGTATATTGAAAGAGTAGAGATTCCAGAAACAATAAAAATTAATCTCAATTCCATCTTCCAATTGAGACCTTATCAAATCGAAGCGTTTCAAAGATTCCTTTGTTTCTTTGAAGATGAATCATTTGAGAGTAAACAATCGAAGCCATATCAGTTAATGTTTAATATGGCAACAGGAAGCGGCAAAACATTGATAATGGCAGGATTGATTCTGTATCTTTACAGCAAGGGTTACAGAAAGTTTTTGTTCTTTGTAAACTCCAAAAATATCATAAATAAAACTATCGATAATTTCATTAATACCAATTCTTCAAAATATTTATTTGGAAACAACATCACTTTTGAAAATAAGATAGTTTCGATTCGGAAAGTAGATAATTTTGAAGATGCAAACCTGAATGATATAAATATCTGTTTTACAACCATTCATAAATTGCACGGAGATATTTACATTGAGAAAGAGAACAGCCTGACAATTGAAGATTTTAAACAGCATAAAATTGTTTTCATTTCTGATGAAGCTCATCACATAAATAAAAATACGAGAAGTCAAATGACGATTGCACAGCTTTCCAAACCAAATTGGGAAAATACTGTTGATAAAATATTTAACCAGAATTATGAAAATCTGCTTCTGGAATTTACAGCGACTTTAGATTATGAGCACCAAAACATTGTAGAAAAATATAAACCGAAAGTTGTTTTCCGTTATGATCTCAGACAATTCAAAGATGATGGTTATTCAAAAGATGTAAATCTGCTTCGAAGTGAAATGAACGATGATGAGAGGATAATTCAAGCAATAATCCTAAATCAATACAAGCAAGATATTGCCTTGAAATACAGCATTAACTTAAAACCTGTAATTCTCTTTAAAGCTCAAAAATTAATTAAAGATTCTTTGGAAAACAAAGCTAATTTTCACAGAATTATTGAGAATCTAACTGAGAAAGACATCAGGAACATCAAAGAAAAATCTAAAATTAAAATAATTCAAAAAGCATTTGATTTCTACGAAAGTAACACAATAAACAAATTAATTCAAAAATTGAAGATCAATTTTGCTGAAACCAATTGTATTTCCGTTAATGAAGAAAATCTCGAAAAGAAATCTCTAAAGAAAAATGATCTTGCAGAATTGGTCGAACAGCAATTTGTATTAAACTCTCTTGAAGATGATAATAACCCGATCCGTGCAATCTTTGCCGTGAATAAACTCAATGAAGGTTGGGATGTTCTAAATTTATTTGATATTGTCCGTCTATATAAAACCAGAGATTCAAAAGCAGGCAAACCAGGTAAAACGACAACTGCCGAAGCTCAATTGATCGGTCGTGGAGCAAGATACTTCCCATTCAAAATAACAAACGATCAAGACAGATTTAAAAGAAAATATGATATTCCCAATAATATAAACGAATTGAAGATTATTGAAGAACTGCATTATCATACAATTGAAGACAGTAAATACATTTCAGAATTAACAAAAGCACTCATTGATACTGGAATTTATGATGATGAAAAAGATTTTGTTGAAAGAGAATTGAAGTTAAAAGAGAAATTCAAAGATACAGATTTGTATAAAAAGGGTGTAGTTTTTGAGAATAAAAAAGTTAAGAATAAATATGAGAATATCCGCTCTTTTGAAGATTTGGGTGTGAAAAAACGAAACATTGAATTTGTTCTTTCTTCGGGTGAAGGAGCAGTAACAGAAGCTTTTAACGCAAAAGAAGTTAAATCGGTTGTTTCAAATAAAAAATCTAAAGATATAAAATTAGAGCAAATTCCAATTCATATTATCAAAAATGCTTTATCCAAAAATGATTTCTTCCATTTCAGTAATATTAAACATTATTTCCCTTCAATTAATTCGATTAATGATTTCATCCGACATCAAGGTTATTTAAGAAATCTTGAAATAACTTTCAGGGGTACAAAAGATCGAATCTCAGATATTACAAATTCGGATTACTTTTACGCAGTCATTAAATTGCTAAATGAAATTGAGAAAGATATTAGAAGCAATTTATACGATTATTTTGGCACTTCTGATTTTAAGGAAATCAGCTCAATAAAAGATAAATTCCTTGAAATTATTAAATTAAAAATTGCTAAGAATAATGAAAGAGCAAAAAGTCAAGCTTCTCTTTTGGTTAATGAAGATTGGTATGCTTACAATGATAATTTTGGGACTTCAGAAGAAAAACGATTTGTTGAAATGTTTGCTCGAAGAATTGAAAATATTTCTAAAAATTACACTGATATTTACTTAATCCGTAACGAACGAAAAGTGAAAATTTTTGATAAAAAAGGCAGAAGATTTGAACCTGATTTTTTATTGTTCTTAAAACAAAAATCAAAAGAGAACATTACTTATCAGATGTTCATTGAACCAAAAGGTTCTCAGTTTTTGGAAAAAGATAGATGGAAAGTAGATTATCTCAATGAAATAAGACGTGAGTTTAAAGATAAAGTTATCAATTATTCATCAGATAAATTCAGATTAACTGGAGTTCCGTTCTATAATAATGAAAACGAAAATGAATTTATTAAATCTTTTGAGTCTGCTTTAACTGAGTAGTTTGATTAATGGATTATGTGGCTAACCGACGTGCCCACATTCAGATTGGAAGAAAAGCGAGAGGAACGTGGCACACGGCCAAACATTAGGACTGTAAAGCGTGGAGGGTGGAGAGTAGGGCGTAGAGAGAGAACATGAGGAGTGATCCGCCTTCGTTCCACTACGGCGCGACAGGAGAGTGAAGAGAGAATTAAAATGATCAATCTGAAATCTAAAATCAATCTGCGTTAATTCGTGTGAATCCGTGGTTCATAAAAGTATAGTTAAATTCATAAAATTTGACAGTAAAATTATAAATCTACAATTCCACTATGGCATATATAGTACTCGCACGAAAATACCGGCCCCAGACCTTTAACGAGGTCATTGCTCAGGAGCATATCACAAGCACGCTGAAAAACGCGATCAAGACCGATCATATTGCACAGGCATTCCTTTTTACCGGACCGCGCGGCGTGGGAAAAACCTCGATGGCGCGTATCCTGGCAAAAGCTTTGAATTGCGAAAAGGGACCCACAGATACTCCCTGTAATGAATGCAAGAACTGCGTGGAGATCACGCGCTCGAATTCGGTTGACGTCATAGAGATCGATGGTGCATCCAATACAAGCGTGGAAGATATCCGCGGTCTGCAGAACGAGCTCTTGTACCCTCCGCAGAGTTCAAAATACAAAATTTACATTATCGATGAAGTGCATATGCTTTCCAAAAATGCGTTCAATGCGCTCCTGAAAACCCTTGAAGAACCTCCCAAAAATGTTAAATTCATCTTTGCTACTACAGAACCCCATAAAGTTCTGGCAACGATCACTTCACGCTGCCAGCGCTATGATTTCCACCGCATTTCTATCAAACAGATCATCGAGCAGATACACAATATTACTCCGAAAGAGCATATTACTTTTGATGACGCTGCGATCTTTCTTGTGGCAAAAAAAGCAGATGGAAGCCTGCGTGATGCATTGAGTTTGATGGATCAGATCGTTTCAATTGGAAAAAACAAAATTTCAAAGGAAGATGTGCTCCAGGTGTTCGGCATTGTGAATGTCGATGTGTATCATTCTCTTGTTCAGAAGATCATCGGGGATGACGAAAAAGGGCTGATGGAAGATTTTCATAATGTGGTGGGAGAAGGCAATGACATAAATGAGCTCACACTTGGCATGATCGAATATTTCAGAAATATCCTGATGATAAAAATAGGCGTTATTCCCGAGGAAGTTCATTCAGACGAGATCGATGCGCTCTCTCCTATCTGCGAATATTTTTCCGAAGAAGATCTCCTGTATGCCATCACGTTACTTGTGGACACAAAAGACAAACTGCGCACCTGTTCACATCCTGTGCTTCTTCTCG
>CAYUTH010000046.1:0-2565 GCA_964447485.1 uncultured Candidatus Cloacimonadota bacterium
CACCCAATCCATTCGGCTCACGCTCATCCTCTACGGAACTCTTTATTACCTCTCCAGCTCAGGGTCAGATGGAATTGAATGTCTTTAATATTAAAGGACAGCTTGTCACTACGCTGTACAATGATGTTGTTCAAAAAAATCAGGATATTCAACTTTCATGGAACGGCAAAGATTCCCGAGACAACGATCTGTCATCTGGCATCTACCTTTACCAACTTCTTATTGAGAAAAGACTATTTGAAACGAAGAAAGTTGTGATAATCAGATAACCAAAAATTTTAGCAAAAAGAAAGGCTCACAGTTTAAATGAGCCTTCTTTATTATATTATGAGGTTATTATTCTTGTTCTAAAGCGTCAGCGTGCGCAAACATTTCCTTAAGAGAGCCGTACTGTTCAAAAAGCTGCAATGTTGCTTGCAGTTGCGGGTCCTGTCTTATCGCGATCTTGTTCCCTTCCTGAAGTCCAAACTTATTGCTGATGATCTGCGCCTCAAGTGCATTTTTTAGCCAGGGCTTCGAATCTATAAGCTCTTCATCGGTAAATTCAATACCTTTCTCAATAATAGCATTAATAAACTCATCAAAGAGCTCTTCATCGACATGGAAATTTTCATCGATCTCTGCTTTTGAAAGGAAATCTACCGCAAAGGGAAAGAAGACATTGTTCCTGCGAACATCAAGCTCAAAGGAATTTAATGTATCCTGTACGATAATGATATCGGGCGTTATGCCGCCACCGCCATAAACCTCTCTTCCGCCAACTGTATAGTAAGCTTCTCCGGGCACCCCGTTCTTGTTTTCTTCCTTTGCCAGATCAATACGTCCATTCTTTTTAATGGCATCTTCATTCGCATCATTATGAATGCAGCGCCCACTTTCTATATAATATTTTGAAGTGGTTATCTTGAGTCCATAATTCATAGGAAGAGGGAAAAGCTGCTGCACAGACCCTTTGCCAAAACTGGTTTGGCCCACGATGAGTGCCTTGTCCCAATCCTGAAGTGAGCCGGAAAAAATTTCTGCTGCGCTCGCACTTGCCTGGTTTACCATAACTATGATCGGAATATCCTCAAAAGCATAATCATCATTTGTATAAAACTTTCTATTGAATGTCGCGATTCGTCCTTTTGTTTCAACAACAAGCTTGTTTTTCGGAAGGAATTGGTCAACGGTCTCAATCGCAGTGCTGAGCAATCCGCCCGGATTCGAGCGTACATCGATGAGCAATCCTTTGATGCCCTGCTTTTCAAGATCCACCATTGCACTATGCAGATCATCTCCTGTACTGGCATTAAAGTTTGTGATACGAATATACCCGATATCCCCAATTTTATATGCATAGGGAACGCTATCCATCTTGACTTTATCACGCTCAATAACCACATCGAAGTTTTCAGCCAGACCTTCTCGTTTGACGGATATAGTTACCTCAGAGCCCTTGGGCCCACGAAGATGTTCCACTGCTTTCGTGGAAGTCCATCCTTCGGTTGACATGCCGTTCACTGCGACGATCTCATCTCCAGCCATAAGATTTGCTTTATATGCAGGAGTTGCTTCGATCACGGAGATCACCATTATATAGTCGCTGTCTTCCGATGAAATATGAATACCCAATCCGCCGAACTCGCCCTTGGTGCTTGTTTGCAGATCAGCAAACTCTTCGGGAGTCAGCAGACTTGTGTATGGATCGAGAGAGTCCAGCATACCGTTGATCGCACTCTCAAAAAGTTCTTGCGGATCGATCTCTTCGACATGTGCCTGATTGAGTTTGGTAATGATATCAGTAAAAAGCTTCATATAATCATACAAACTGCCCTGGGTGTTCTCTGCTTTTGCTAAACTAACCCTGCCGATCAAAAAACCAAAAGTAAGTGTAATAACGACTAGTAATATCAGAATTTGTTTCTTTTTCATTTTTTTACTCCCCTAAATAAATCATTATATCTTTGTTTCATGTTTTTCATTATATCCTGATGAATTTCTTCAATACTCTGCTTTCCATCAATAACAACAATCCTCTCGGGTTCTTCTTCAGCAAGCTTAAGAAAGCCTTTTCTAACTCTTCTATGAAAATCCATATCTTCGCTTTCAAGCCGATCTATGTCCTCGGCTTTGGTTCCGTTATGCAACCGCTCAAGACCGATCTCGACGGGAACATCAATAATATATGTCACATCCGGTTTTAGTCCAGTAGTAGCAATAGTATTTATTGTTTCAATTTCATATTCGGGTATTTCTCTGGCTGCTCCCTGGTAGGCATAGGTGGAATCATAATATCGGTCGCAGATAACGTTCTGCCCTTTTTCAAGCGTCGGAATAATCCATTCAAGTGTGTGCTGGGCTCTGCTTGCCATATAGAGAAATACTTCAGTAAGTCTGTTCATCTCAGTAAATTCTTTATTGAGAAGAAGGGCTCGGATCTCTTCGGAGATCCTTGGACCTCCCGGTTCTCTTGTAAGCAAAACTCTCTGCCCTTGTGCACGGAGCGATTCTGTTAGAAGCCTTGCCTGGGTGCTTTTCCCGCAACCTTCTATACCTTCAAAAGTTATAAAAAGACCTTTTTTA
>CAYUTH010000046.1:2575-13721 GCA_964447485.1 uncultured Candidatus Cloacimonadota bacterium
TCACGGATCCGAAGTCCGTTGCTCTATCCAGTTGAACTACGGGCGCAGCGTCACACCATTTGCCGGGAGAAGTAATTTCTGTCAATAATTCTATCGAACAAATAATGAGGTAATGACATTTAATTATTGACACTCAATCTCCGATGTAGAGCTAATAACCATACGTGAGTTTGCCTATATGAAAGGATATATAACCTCAAAGCTTCTTAAAAAATTCCTCCTTGCAGGTACTGCACTTCTTATCGTAGTATTTGGATCAACGGCAGTATATTGGGTCATGAAAGGTGATTCGTATTCTTTGCTCGATTGCCTGTATATGACCGTTGTCACTATCTCAACAATTGGATATTCTGAAATCATAGATCTTTCCGGAAACAACTTCGGCAGGATCTTTACAATGATCATTGCCTTTACGGGTGTCGGCATTCTCACCTATGTGATTTCAACGATAACCTCGTTTACGGTCGAAGGGGAATTAAAAGCCACCTTCAGGAGAAGAAAGATGGAAAAAAAGATCGAACGTCTGAAAGATCATTATATTGTGTGCGGCGTGGGACAGGTTGGTCTCCATATTATTAATGAACTCTATGCAACCGGCAGGAATAGTGTGGTCGTAGTCCAAGACGTAGAGCGGATCGCGCGTCTTGAAGAACGCTTCCCGGAACAGGTTTATGTTGAAGGAGATCCTATCGAAGATACCGTGCTCAAAAAAGCCGGCATTGAAAAAGCACTTGGACTCTTTGCTGCATTGGATGATGACAATAAAAATCTCGTCATCAGTCTTTCTGCTCGACAGATCAATCCGAATATAAAGGTCGTGGCAAGCTGTCATAACAATATGAATGCGGAAAAGATGAAGAGGGCTGGTGCCACTGCAGTTGTTTCTCCTACGTTGATCGGCGGCTTGAGAATGGCTTCTGAAATGATACGCCCGACCGTCGTATCTTTTCTTGATACGATGCTTCGCGATACGAACAAAAATCTTCGCATTGAAGAAACTCCGCTCCTTGATTCTTTTGAAGGAAAGCAGTTAAAAGATCTCAATTTGAAGCAATATAAAAATACCCTCCTCCTTGCTATCCGCACGAAGATAGGTTGGATATACAACCCGAATGATACACATACAATAGCGAAGGGAACATCCCTTATCATTATGACAACTCCCCAGGAGCGCTCGTCTATTGAGAGATATATTTTAAGAAATAAGTAATTTTTCACACACTCAGAGGGTTCTCATGTTCGAAATAAAAATTCAATTAAATCAAGAAATTCCCTGCCTAATCCTCAAGGGGCGTCTCGACGGATTCGGCGCTGACCTTTTTGAGAAAAAAACCGACAATATACATCCTGACTCCTCTCACTGGATCGCTGATTTTCAGGCTGTTGACTATATGTCCAGTGCCGGAATTCGCGCCCTCCTCCGAAAAGATAAGGAACTGCGGAAAAAAGGCGGCACACTTATTCTGTACGGCATGACTCAGGATGTGGCAAAGGTTCTTAATCTTACCGGACTCTCAAAACATTTCATGGTTGTGCCCGACCAGAGAGAAGCGCTGGCTCATATCGCTCATCTAAATAAGGCTGTCGGAAACAGAGAAGAATTTACGTTTACAGAGCAGGGATGTACATATTCTTGCACGGGTGTACTTGAGCCGAATTCGATGATCGATATCTGGAATAATGCAAAGAAATCTAAGGCACCACGGTTCGACCAAGGCTCACTTATCTCAACAAATTTGAAGGAACTTGGGCTCTCTTTTGGTATAGGGGGTTTCGGTAACACTTCCGAACAAGCACAAGAAGGATTGGGGCTGTTCGTTTCGTTGACAACTGCTGCTGGTGTTTCCCCCGCTGATGGTTATTGCAGACCCGATTTTCTTTATTCAGGTGCGCCTGTAGAAGTCCAGATGCATCTTGCGCAGGCATTAAGTTTTTCAGGCGAGCCGTCTGTTATGATAAAGCAGGACGAGCAGGACCTCATCACTCTTGAGAAAATCACCGAAAGCTTTCATGCCTTTTTTGGATCCAGGCTTGATGCTCTCCCGCCTGCATGGGGCTTTATTTCTTTGGCAGAAACCGGGACGCTGCATGCTTCAAAAATAGAAACAGCGATTGACCTTTCTTCACATCAATTTACTATGTGTAAAAATGAGAAGGTCAAAAAAGCTCTCATCGTCGGCATATATTACGATCATGAAAGAATCGCGAAGGATGAAGATTTAAGAACCTTGCTTAAGAATTTTCAACTTATTTCAACTTCCTCAAAGATATGTGCATATGCTGTTTTATTGGACGATAAAGTTTCTCTGGAAATGCAGAATATTGGCAATGTGGTTTCCCAGATCACAAAATCTGAATCTATCCTTGATGTCGTACATATAGAACCCGGAACAACTGTCTCAAATACAAGATCTTGGGTATTTCTGCCATCTGCACTGCGACCTGCAGAAGAAAAGCAGCTGAGCATTGAAACTGCAGAAGGAACTTCTTATAATTCTGAATGGAATACAATAATACGACGGATCTATGCCGACTGCGGAAAGGTCATTCTTAGCCCTTTGCATGGTGGCTTTACCTCAACAACCTTCAACGTAACCAGTTATGATAAAGACGGGCGGCGGCTTCTGCCAACCGTTTTAAAAATAGGTTCAATTAAAAATAACGATAACGAAGTGAACGCATATCATAAATATGTAAAAAAATTCATCCTCAACAACAGCACGACCATCATGGGAACGACAACATATAAAAACTGGGGCGGGTTGCGTTATAATTTTCTTGGCATAAACGGGTCGGACAGCACGCTCGTGTGGTTAACTTATTATTATAAAAAATATCCTGCAGAAAGGCTTATCCCGCTTTTTGACCGCATTTTTACCGACATTCTCAAGCCCTGGTACGGACAACCGCACTGGGAACATATTTATCCTTTTAGCGAGCATTCTCCCCTACAATTATTCCCGAATCTTTTTGAGTGCCTTGAGCGGGAACTGGGCATTTCTGCTGATGAAGAAAAACTCCATTGTGATGAATTGGGACGGGAAATCATCAATCCCTACTATTTTCTTAAGCATGAATATCCCCTTCGCAAGGAAAGATCGAAGCTCTGGTATAAGGCTGTCACACATGGCGATCTGAACATGCAGAATATTCTTCTTGATGAAAAAGAGAATATTTATATCATAGATTTCTCGGAAACAAAACCTCGCAGCATCATTGCTGATTTTGCACGACTGGAACCGATCTTTAAGATCGAGATGTGTAACATCGATACTGAGAAAGATCTCAAACAAATGCTCGAGTTTGAGCAGGGGCTCTTGCGGACAGAAAACCTTGAAGACCTACCTCCTTTTATATACAGTGGAAATGACCCGATGGTGAAAAAGGCGTACACAATGATTTGCAAGCTCCGGGAATACGCAAACACTGTGACAATTTTTGAGACGGACATAATTCCTTATTTGATCGCACTGCTCGAATGGACATATCCTGTGGTGTGTTATACTCAACTCAATATACAAAAGAAAAAGTATGCTCTTTGCAGCGCTGCGCTGATGTGTGAAAAGATACTGGAACTCGAAAGGGAACGTGCATGAAGAATTTTAAAATGGTCTCCTGGAATGTGAACGGGCTTCGTGCTGTTCTTAAAAAGGGATTTGATAATTTCGTTAAGAGCGAAAATCCCGATATTCTTTGTATTCAGGAAATAAAACTGCAAGCAGATCAGGTTGAATTGAATTTCTCCGAATACCATGACTATTGGAACTATGCAGAGAAAAAGGGATACGCCGGAACGGCAATTTTCACCAAAGAAAAACCCATCAATGCATATAATGACATGGGGATAATCTTGCACGATAATGAAGGACGCATCATCACCCTGGAATATGAAAATTTCTTCCTTGTGAATGTGTACACCCCAAACTCTCAAAGAGGGCTCACCCGTCTTGAATATCGCCAGGTGTGGGATAAAGATTTCCTTGCATATATGAAAAATCTGGAAACAACCAAGCCGGTTATCTTTTGCGGAGATCTTAATGTCGCGCACAAAGAAATAGATCTGGCTCGTCCAAAAGACAATCATCATAATGCTGGTTTTACTGATGAAGAACGGGAGGATTTCACTCGAATTATAGAAGCAGGTTTCATAGATACTTTTCGTGAATTCAATCAGGACGGTGGAAATTACTCGTGGTGGAGTTATATGTTCAATGCCCGTGCAAATAATGTGGGCTGGAGGATCGATTATTTTCTTATCTCGGAAGCACTGCGTCCAAGCCTGAAGAATGCTTTCATTCTGCCGGAGGTAATGGGCTCGGACCATTGTCCTGTCGGGATTGAGATAACGTTATAAAAATATTTTAAACCACAGAGATCGCCAGTCTTCGTTACACTACGACCGGGCAAGCAGAGGACGCTGAGAAAAAATAATTACTAAAGATAATCTTCGCGCGTAATAATGTATATTCTCGTTACCAAGCCCCAGCTTGGTGGCGCGGATTATTGCGTTCCCAAAGAGGGCTTTGGGAACGAGTTGATGGATAAAAAAGGGGAGCACCGCGAAGCGCTCCCTGCCCTCAATAATTACAGATTATTATTTTGTAGTTTTGACCTGAAGAAAAACCTCTTTTCCGTTCACGTCCCAGCTTTTTAGATTTTCTGAATTTTCCATTTCTACGATTTCAACTGCCAGTGTTTCTTTCCGGATATAATTGGTAAACTTCTCGAAGGTTTCCTTGATATCATCGGACTCGGTGAAAAAAGAAATAATTATCCTATCCATAATATCAAAGTCTTCCTCTTTTCTCATGAACTGTATCTTATTTACCAGCTCACGGGCATTTCCTTCAAGCAGAAGCTCTTCATCGATTCGGGTGTCCAGTGCAACAAAAACACCGGCATCTTCACCATACACAAAACCTTCTTTATTTTGAGTTTCTATTTGCAGGCTATCCTTTGTCAGCTTCACCTCAACAGTGTCCACATCAAGATGATATATCCCGTCTTTATCCAGGACATCGATAAGATGATTTGCATTCATGTTTTGAAGCGCCTGCGCGATGTGTGACATGTGCTTACCGTATGTAGGTCCCAGCACTTTGTAATCCGGTTTAACACTGTAATCCATAAACCGGGTTTTATCTCTTAC
The DNA here is from genome assembly GCA_964447485.1 of uncultured Candidatus Cloacimonadota bacterium. Taxonomy (GTDB): domain Bacteria; phylum Cloacimonadota; class Cloacimonadia; order JGIOTU-2; family JGIOTU-2; genus Celaenobacter. Next base: position 7,725 of record CAYUTH010000046.1, read on the forward strand.
ATATTCTATATCATGGATGTTAATCTCTTCGATTATCAGAGATTTCATCCGTTCAACGACATCTTTCATCTCTTCCGGGACATAGAGGGCTCGCAGCGGCTGGCGTATCTTTATCTGCACTTCATTTCTTGCAGCACGTGCCAGAGACACAATATCGATTATATTTTGCATCTCTTTCTCGAGTTTCGGCAGGAGCAGTTCTTCATCATGTTCCGGATAATTTTCCAGATGCACACTCTCCTTGTTCGTAAGCGATTGAAATATCTCCTCAGAAATATATGGGGTGTAAGGGGCACATAATTTTGAGATCGTCAGCAGAACTTCATAGAGCGTCATATATGCTGCAATTTTATCGTCTTCCATACCGGATGCCCACACGCGCTTTCGGATGCGGCGCACATACCAGTTGCTCACATCGTTTATCACAAATGATTGCAACAGGCGCACAGCACGGGTGAGATCGTATTTTTCGTTGAACTCCCGCACTTTCTTTATCACAGAATTCAAACGGGACATTATCCACCTGTCCAGTTCAGGACGATCCTCTGTTTTTATGGAATATTCCTTATATTCAAAATTATCAATATTGCCATAGGTTGCCAGGAAGGATGCCACGTTTTTCAGCGTGCCGATGAATTTATTATTCACTTCCAGCACACCCTCTTCATCAAAGCGTGTAGGAAGCCACGGGGGGCTTGTAGAGAGCATGTACCACCGGGTCGCATCAGCACCATATTTCTCTAAAATTTTGAACACATCAACGGCATTTCCTTTGGTCTTACTCATCTTTTTGCCGTGTTTGTCCAGGATCATTTCATTCACCAGGCAGCTCTTATATGACGACTCTCCTTTTACAAAAGTTGCAATCGCCAGCATGGTATAGAACCACCCTCGTGTCTGGTCAATACCTTCTGCAATGAAGTCTGCGGGGAAAAGTTCTTTGTCAAAGATTTCCTCGTTTTCAAAAGGATAGTGCCATTGAGCAAAGGGCATTGAGCCGGAATCAAACCAGCAGTCTATAACTTCTGGAGTCCTGCGCATTGTGCTCTTGCATTCCGGGCATGTGAATATGACATCATCCACATATGGTCTGTGAAGCTCGATGTCGTCGGGAACGGGTGTGCCATCAGCAAGCGTGCCCTTCTCCTGAAGTTCTTTTATTGAGCCCGGGGAATACTGATGTCCGCACTTTTCACAGATCCAGATATTGAGCGGAGTGCCCCAGTAGCGGTCTCTGCTGATCGCCCAATCTCTATTATTCTCAAGCCAATCTCCGAATCTGCCTTCTCCAACATAGGAAGGATACCAGGCGATCTTTTTATTGTTCTCGATCATTTTATCGTTGTATGCGGTTGTTCTGATGTACCAGGACTTGCGTGCAAAATAGATGAGCGGGCTGTCGCAGCGCCAGCAGAAAGGATAGGTGTGTTTGATCTGTGTGCGGTTATAGAGCATTCCTCTCATGTTGAGATCTTTTATAATGCCCTTATCCGCATCTTTGATGAACTCGCCAGCCCAGTCTGTGATCTCCGCGGTGAATTTTCCTTCTTCGTCAACAGGACGCATAAAGGGAAGGTCGTACTGCTTGCCGATTGCAAAGTCTTCTTCTCCAAATGCAGGTGCCGTGTGTACGATACCCGTCCCGTCTTCCAACGTTACATAATCTCCAAGCGCTACATAGAATGCTTTTTCCTCGGGCTTGATAAAAGGAAAGAGCTGTTCGTATTCTTTGTATTCAAGGTCTTTGCCTTTGTACTTTTCAACTATTTCATAGCTCTCTTTGAGGACATCGAGCCGGGCTTTTGCCAATATAAGATATTCATCTCCGGTTTTTACTTTCACGTACTCATGATCAGGATGAACGACGAGTGCAACGTTTGATATAAGCGTCCAGGGTGTGGTTGTCCACGCAAGAAAATAGGTGCTTTCCTCGTTTTTGACCTTGAAGCGTATATACACGGAAGGATCCTCGACTTCCCGGTAACCCAGTGCCACTTCATGATCGGAAAGCGGTGTGCCGCAACTCGGGCAGAAGGGAACGATCTTCTTATCAATATAGATCATATCCTTCTTCCAATATTGGTTGAGTATCCACCACACGGTTTCGATGTAATCATTCGTGAGGGTGATATAAGGGTCGTCCAGATCGAGCCAATAGCCCAGGAGATTCGTCATCTCCCGCCATTCTTTTTCATACGTGAAGACCGATTCTCTGCATTTCTTATTGAATTTCTCTATGCCGTACTCCTCGATCTCTTTTTTGACCGAGAAACCAAGTTGTTTTTGCACCTCGATCTCGACCGGCAGTCCGTGTGTATCCCACCCGGCTTTCCTGCGCACCTGAAAGCCCTGCATGGTTTTATAACGACATACCACATCCTTGAGTGTTCTGCTCATTGCGTGATGAATACCGGGCATTCCGTTTGCGGTAGGAGGTCCTTCGTAAAATATAAATTTCGGTGCGCCATCGCGGAAATCTTCGCTTTTTTGCGGGATGCCGTGCTGCTTCCAGTAATCGCGAATTGGCTTTTCAAACTCAGCCGGTTTTGCTTTCACGTCGATCTTTCTGAACATAGTAAAATCCTTATAATTTATTTTAAGATATAAAAAAACCGCCACAGGTTACCCCGTCGCGGCTCGACAGAAATTTTGTCAGAACCGACAGGGCGGTGAATTAATAATTATGATACCGATGATTTTTATCATAAGTTCAGAAAAATTTCGTCTGCCTGTATTGTGTCAAGAATTTCCAAAGAACACCACCGGTGAGAACACTCATTCTCGCCTTCGCTAATATTTACACACCTCGTTCCCAAACCCCTGTTTGGGAATGTTTTGAGATGATTTGTGCGTTACCAATCGGGGGATTGGTAACGAGAAAGTTGTGTTCGTGTCAAGAATTTCCATTTGTGCATGGAAACCGTCTTTGCGAAAGTTTCCGCCAGTGGGCGGACAGGTCATTTCTTTCGCTAAGTTATGACCGAGTAGTCAGGGACCATTCCCTGACTGTATGTCTGCTATGGCGTGGCTCATGACAACTCGATAATAATTATGACAGAACTCATTGGGTCAAATGATTTTATAGTAAGACGGCATAACATTTCTAAACTCGACCCGGATAAAAAGCAGACTGGACTTCATCGCGAAGCAGATGGGGTTCAGAATGCATCACTCTCCGGTTTATTTATCATTCAAGCCCTTCGTCTCAAGTCCGCTCTCTCCGTCTGCTGACAGATCTTGTGAACTCGAGTCTCATCATGAAAATTATTTTCATTGAGTAATAAATTCCACAAAAAAATTGACAACAATTGAGCACATTATACTAACCAATTAAGTAAATAATTATAAACCGTGGAGGTTCCTTATGAGCAAAAGGATTTTGATTCTTTTACTGATAGTTTCGTTATTTGTATTTACCTTCTGTACAAAGAAAACAACTACACCGGAAGAAAAACTTCTTCCACCAACTAACCTGACAATAAATCTCGTTGAAAATAACAAGATACAAATTAACTGGGTTGAAAACTCCACAAATGAAACTGCATATCTTATTGATAGAAAAATGGGAACCTATAACTGGCTGGAAAATTTTGGCGAAGTTGATGCAAATATTACATCCTTTACCGACAACATTTCCACTAACTCCGATACAGTTTTCTCTTACAGAATTAGAGCTTTTGATGATGAAAATTATTCCACATACTCGGACACAATTGCGTGGTTTTCCACAAATTCGGCACCATCAAATTTGCAATTATACCAAATAGCACAAGACAGCATTAAACTTACATGGCAGGATAACAGCATTGGTGAGGAATATTTTAGAATTGACCGGAAAATTGATGAAAAGGGCTGGCAGATAGACTACGCACATGTACCGGCAGATACCACACACTTTCTCGATTATACCGCTGCTCTGTACGATACATGCAATTATAAAATTTTTGCAGTACGCGGCATAAGCAATTCCGATTCAACAGAAAATGCTTTTATTCCTTTCCTTCCTGCGCCCTCAAATTTGGAACTAAAAGCTCTCAGCGCAACAAAAATTACATTGACATGGCAGGATAACTGCCACAATGAAGATGGCTACAAATTATATATTAAGCGAGGTGAAACAGCATTGTGGGATTCCCTCTATCTGCCTGAAAATACTGAAGAATATTCCGACGAAAATGTAATCCCGGCAATAATTAATTATTACAAAATATGTGCGTATTATGAAAACGATACTTCCGGATTTATTTTTGATGAAATAAACATATTGCCCGCACCAAGTAACTTAATTTGTGCGCAGCAAAACGTACATACGTTTGAACTCACCTGGACTGATAATAGCCAGTTTGAACGGGGATTTAAGATCGATAGAAAAATTGATAATGATGAATGGATAAATGAAATTGGTATTGTTGAACCAAATGCAACGACATGGATAGACTCGACCGTGGGAAGAAGTTATAACACCGTTTATTATAGACTGTATGCGTACTATGAAACATTTAGCTCAGACAGTATTGAAACAAACAGTAATATTGTTTTTCCTGCTCCTTCAGACCTGCAATATGAAATTTTATCTGTCAATTCAGTTAAATTAACCTGGAATGATAATAGTATTGGTGAAGAGGGCTATAAAATTGATAAGAAAATAAGATATGAAGACTGGATTACTGAATATGCAATACTTGATGAAAATACTACTGAATGGATAGATGAAAATATAAATTTAAGCATCAATCGTTATTACTATAAAATCTATTCATTTTATGGAGATTGCATTTCTCCGAAGTCTGAGATAGAAATATCTAACACATTTAACACATTCACAACAACCTTTGGTGGAAGTTCAATTGATGGCGGCGAATCAGTATCTCAGACTCTTGATGGTGGTTTTATAATAACAGGTTTGACAAGGTCATATGGAGCAGGTAGTTATGATGTATGGTTGATAAAGACAGATGCACTTGGCGATGAAGAATGGAATAAAACTTTTGGAGGAAGTAATACAGATGAGGGGTATTCATTGTCTCAGACAGATGATGAAGGTTTTATAATAACAGGCAGGACATCCTCATACGGAGCAGGTGGTTCTGATGTATGGTTGATAAAGACTGACGCACTTGGCAATGAAGAATGGAATAAAACTTTTGGAGGTTCAGGTTCGGATTACGCTTATTCTGTGGCACAAACAAGCAATAATGGATTCATAATAACTGGATTTACTTCCTCATACGGAGTAGGTGATAATGATGTATGGCTTATAAAGACTGATGTAAATGGTAATGAGGAATGGAACAGAACCTTTGGTGGAAGTTCAATTGATGGCGGCGAATCAGTATCTCAGACTGATGACGGCGGTTTTATTATAACTGGTTATACAGAATCATACGGAGCAGGCGGTCGGGATGTCTGGTTAATAAAAACAGATGCACTGGGTAATGAAGAATGGAATAGAACCTTTGGAGGAAGTTCTACAGATGAGGGGTATTCAGTATTTCAGACTTCTGACGGTGGTTTTATTATAACTGGTTATACATATTCATACGGAGCAGGCGGTCGGGATGTCTGGTTAATAAAAACAGATGCACTGGGTAATGAAGAATGGAATAGAACCTTTGATGGGATTTCTAAAGATGAGGGCGAGTCAGTATCTCAGACTAATGATGGTGGTTTTATCATAATCGGTTCTACAGGTTTACAAGAAGCAAGTGGAAGTGATATTTGGCTTATAAAGACCGATGCATTAGGCAATGAAGAATGGAATAAAACCTTTAGCGGAAGTTATATTGATTATGGCAAATCAGTATATCAAACTAATGACGGTGGTTTTATTATAACTGGTTATACATCCTCATCATATGACTGTGATGTCTGGCTTATAAAGACTGATGATGAGGGGAATGTTGAATAAATTGTTCGTATTTAAATTTAAGGAAAATGATATATTAAATTTTTAGTGGTTATAATAGAATTTGTTAGAAAATAGGACAATTAATGATA
>CAYUTH010000047.1:0-13538 GCA_964447485.1 uncultured Candidatus Cloacimonadota bacterium
CCTTTTCGACTATAGGTAAAAGGTATTTTATTATCCTCCAAAACCTCGGCAATTGCTTCGAACTGCATGGTATTGTGCGCTTTACACAATTCGACTATTTCATTGGTATCGTCTAAATCCGTTATCTTCATATCATTCATATACAATCTCGAATTCTATATCGTGAATTATTCTCTTCACTCTTACTTTCAGCTTCTGACAGAGCACAAACCTCTGTTTGCTTCGTTTTCCTATCACCGCATAATGCTTTGGATCGAACTCATAGAAGTCTCTCCCGATAGTTGCAAGGGGAATATATCCTTCAATAGGATAAGAATCTAATTCTACATATATATTTCGCTTATTAAAATTCACGATCAATGCATCAAAAGTTTTATCCAGATTCTCCTGCATAAAGCGATTCTTCTTTAGTTCTCCAAGACTCCGTTCTGCGGTCATAGCACGCACTTCCATCTCTGAGGAATGAGCTGCAAAAGTTTTTATTTCATTCAAAGAAAACCGTTTGGTTGTCCATTCAAAAACGTACTGCTTGATCAAATGATGAACAACAAGGTCGGGAAACCGGCGGATAGGGGAGGTGAAATGAGTGTATGACTTGAGAGCAAGCCCAAAATGCCCGATATTTCGATAGGAATATTTTGCTTTCATCAAGCTTCTGAGAAGCAAATAATCATACACGCGGTGCTGTTTTTCATCTTTGATCGACTGGAGAAATTGCTTGATCGAGACGTTTATATCTTTATGATTAATGTTGAAAGGGAATCCATACGATTTTATCGTGCGTGCAAATTCAGTGATCTTCTCCATACTTGGAGGTTCGTGGATACGAAATATTGCAGCGCTGCATTTTCTTGCAATCAGCTTTGCCACAAACTCATTTGCTGCGAGCATGAATTCTTCAATGAGCAAATGGCTTTCTGTCTGATGTGTACGCAGGATATCTACAGGACTGCCCTGATCGTCAAAAATAAATTCTGAATCAGGCAGGTCAAAATCAAGGCTTCCTCTTGCATAGCGAGTTTTGGTGAGATGTTGTGCAAGCGGTCGCATCTGCAATATGAGATCTTTCACTTCCGGTTTGATCTCTTCATTCTCACCCTTTGAGAAAAGGACATCCACCTGCTCGTAACTCAGTCTTTGATCGCTTTTTATAATAGAGGGATAGACACTTGAACCAAGCGCTTTATACTCAGCATCATAATCAATAATGACCGTCATTGTGAGACGATCAACTTCCGGCTGTAAGCTGCATAATTCATTACTCAATTTGAAGGGAAGCATGGGAATGACATTTTGTATAAGATAGATGCTCGTTCCACGATCCAATGCATCAGAAAAAAGTGCGGAAGGTACTTTCACATAGTGAGATACGTCAGCTATATGAATGTATAATTTGAAGGTTCCATTATCCATTTTTTCAAATGAAAGAGCATCATCAAAATCTTTTGCAGTCCTTGGATCGATCGTAAATGTGACAAGATTTCTGAAATCCTTCCTTCGTGAAATCTCATCATCAGAAATCGAGTTTGGTAAAGACTCAACCTCTTTAATAACTTCTTCAGGAAAAGTAGTTGGAAGCCCATATTCTTTCACTATTGCCAGATAATCCACATTCGGGTCATCAAGTTCGCCCAATATTTCTAATATTTTTCCGGAAGGCAAGACTTGTCGATCTCGATTACCCCAATCTGATATCTCTATGACAATTTTTTTTCCTGAAATCTTGCTGAAATCTCCAACTTCAAAAAGTTCAACTTCAGTATCAAATTTCGGATTATCAGAAACAAAATAGACATGGCTGTCCTGTTTAAACGCAGATCCGACCAAAGTACTATTTTTTCTTTCAATAACTTTGAGTATTTTACCCACAGGACCTTGCCGTGCTTCTTTTATTACAATAAATTCAACAATATCGTGATGATAAGCATTCAGACAGTTCTCTTCATATACTTTCACATCCGTATTTTCTGTTTCCACAAACCCAAAAGGATATTTCTTTGAAAAAGCCGTTGCATCAAAAGTGCCGACTTGTGTTTTTCTTGGGGAAGGAGATGTGTATGATTTCTTATTCCTTATCAAGATGCCATTGGATTCCAGTTCTCTCAAAATATTTTTTATTTGTTTGTAATTTTTCTTCTTAATATTAAATATTTTTGCTATTATAGAAACTGATAATTGTCTGTCGGGATGCCTGTTAACGTAATCTTTTATTTCCTGGTAGAGGTTTTTTTGCGTCATTAAAATTTATTTCCTATCTTCTTATTCAAAAATTCCATGATCTGCTCTTTTTCGTCCTGCGCTTTTGTAAAGCGTACTGATTGCCCTCTGAATCTGTCGAGTCCGCGAGGACGGTTAAAAGTACTGAGCATCACGCCTTTTTTATCTGCATAAAAGCATTTGAATTCATTATACTTTCTTTCTCTTTTGAACACGAGTACTTTCACAAATAGATGATCATCATAAAATTCATAATATGTCGGAACAAAAAATGAAAAAAGCGATGAAAAAAGGAAAACCATAGAAAGCAAAACCCAGAAGAAATTCAGTGTGATCGTATAGACAAACACTGCTGCTAATACAAAAAAAGCAAGAACAAGAGCTCCCGATAGGGGAAATTCAACAAAGGGAAATGAAATCCATGCATAGATCGGTTTATTATTCGACATTAAGCGCCTGCTCCTTGCATTTTTCAATTTCTTCTTTGATGTTTATTATATCCGGAAATATCGAAACATTGTGATATTTTGCTGAAATTGTGCTGATCTCTCTTTGCATTTCCTGTATTACGAATATCATGGAAAGCCCTATGGGTTTGTCTTTTACATTAATTACATTACGTATTTTATTAAGATGACTTTTTAATCTCACAATTTCTTCAGTTATGTCAGACTTATCAATATAGTAGTTGATTTCTGAGAGGAGTTTTTCTTCATTGAATTTCGAGAGATTAATGTCTTCATCGTGAGTGATCTCTTTACAAATATTCTGGACTTTGATCTTCAATTCTTCAAGAAATTCAGGAATTGAATGCTCAATTGTGTTGAGAGACACTTCAATTTGATTTATTGACCTTATAAAAAATTCTTCTAAGTGATTTCCCTCAGATTTTCTTTCTTCAACAAGTAGTTTTAATGCTTCTTTGAGTGTATCAGACAGTATTTTTTTAAAATCTTCCGATAAATAGTACTGATCGATAGGGGAGTTATCCATTTTTTGGAGTGCAATGAGGTCAGCGATTGAAATATTTGTATTAAAACCGAGATCCGACTTGAATTTTTCTAATATATCTAATATTTTTTTGATATGTTCATCGTCAAAATCGATGTTTGCAATGTCATTTCTTGAATCTTTTATCGAAACATTAACATTAATACCACCTCTATTTACAAATTCCGGAATCGTTTGCTCGATCTTATACGATAAATATTCTGGGAATTCATAGGGTAATTTAGTTCGAATATTGAGATATTTATCATTCAATGATTTTACACTCACCCTGAGATAGATATCATTCTTATTATATTCCGCCACACCGAAGCCAGTCATGCTATTCATAGAAGTTCCTTAACTTATGTTTGATTGCAGAGATACTTCCTGAATTAATATGTCAAGAAATAAAGACGGGGAAGAGGTCCTCATAACTCCCACCCCTCAAATTAATTCCAAAAACATCTTTAAGTTTACATAATGTACATTATCAGACATTGTGTCTGATAATAAATGTTATGTAAATATTGTATAAATTTTGATTCTTCTAAAATTTTTTAATTATATAGAATTATAGATTTTTTATTTTTTAAATCTGAAATTATATTTTAAATTTTTTAAGATACTATTTTCTCTTTACACGCCGCGAATTATTTTTTCTGAGTCATATATGACTCGATTAATTGTATATTCCTTTTTTTTGAATTTTATTCAAAATGTTTACATAATTTATTTTGAAAATTTAATATTTTGTCTTTTTGATATTTTTTTATACTTTATTTTTTTAGTATTACATTATTCTAATATTAAGAATTTCCCAAACTGTGCTGATTTCTCTTTAGATTTTATTGAGTAGAAATACAATCCCGATGCTATATGAGCTTCATTTTCATCCATTAAATTCCAGGTCACTTCATGATTTCCTGTTTGATATGCATTATTTGTAAGCGTTTTTACTTTTTGCCCTTTAATATTAAATATATTTATCTCAACATTTTCCATTTTTCTGCATGAGAAGGATATTTTTAGACTATTTGTGCAGGGATTTGGTACTACTTTTATACATTCTATAGTATTTTTGTTCTCGTCGATACTTATGGGAGAAATTTTTTTTCCATGTGTCCATATTGGATCGAGTATCACTCCGTCATTTAAATTCGGACTGGAATCATGCACGAGAATGCTTGTTCCCTCATTCATTTGCCAATAACCAGACAACCCTGCTTCTGATCCAGTCAAATAATGATTCATATATAATTTAATATCATCATGACTGCTCTGATACTATGAGTTGGAATACGTATTGATAAACCAGATATTGCACTACCGTCCCAAAGGCAGGGGCTTCTCTGCCAGCCAGCGGATACGACCTGATAAACAGGGGCTTGGGAACGAGGAATGACTGTAACTCAACATTCCGATGTTGAGTACGCAAGATCAGAATCTTGCGCTACATAATAAAAAAACGGTGAGTAACGCTTTCATCACTCACCACTTGGGGGTGTCATAGCAACTTTTTATTATTGAAGGAGTATTATTTTCTTCAGATTTTTATGCTCTTCCTGAACGAGTTCACAAAAATAGATGCCACTGGCGAGCTTCTTCCCATCAAAATCTGTGCAATTCCAATGTATATTCCCGGAATCTGTCTTGCTTTCCAGCTGGCATACCGTACTCACTTTTTGCCCGGCAGCTTCATTATACGCACAATCGCAATAGCCCTTATTAAAATCCATGCTCCCTTACTTTAGGAATAACAATATTGAAACTAGCCCCTCTATCTTTTTTTATAGTAAGTGTTCCCTCAAGTTCAGTGACCAGCATTTCGACAAGAGATAAGCCAAGTGTATCCGGGTTATGGACTTTCACTTCTTTTGGAATACCGCTGCCATTGTCCGAAATACATATTTCAATATTTTCTTTGCTGTCTTTCAGGGTGATCTTGATCTTACCTTTCCTTTTTTTCAAAAAAGCATATTTCATTGCATTTGTAATAATTTCATTTATGACAAGCCCGATCTTCCCTAATCTGTCAGTATCAATAATAACCTCATCAAATGAATACTTATATTCAACTTTGTTATGAATGTCATAGTTTCCTTTGAGTTGTTCCGCAATTGACTTGATATATTCTCCGATACCTACATCCGACATGTATTTGGATTCGAGTAATGTTTCGTATGCTTTTGCCATTGCCAATATCCTGTCCTGGCTTACTTCAAATCCTTTGATCGCGTCCTCTTTTGTCTCGATCTTGTATTGTTGAAGCTGCAAGAGACCGCATATGGTTTGCAGATTATTTTTTACTCTATGATGTATCTCCCTTAATAAGACCTTCTTTTCCTTGAGCTCTTTCTTGAGCTTTTCATCAGCTTGTTTGTGTTGAATTGCCTGGACGATTTCCTCGGAAATGAACGTGAGAATTTCTATGTCTTTTTCAGAATACAGCTTAGGATTATCATAACTTTGGACGACTAAAGCGCCAATGACTTTCCCGTCAGATTTGAGTGGAATACCGACCCATATTTCGGAACGCGAACCGATAATTTCAATTTTACCCTGCTGTGCAAGTTCATCCTGCAATTTTTTTGTAGCGAAAAGAGGTTCTCCGGTTTTTATCACATAAGAGGTAAGTGTTTTACCTGCAGGAAAAGTTTCATAATTATCCATCTCATCTACTTCAAAAGGAAGAGATATTGTATCGGTTATCTCATTATATAACACTACGTAAAAATTCTTTGTATCAATAACCTCACCAAGATACTCTCTGATTTTCCAATATAAATCCTGGATATTATCAACCGTATTTACCGCATGTGAAATATTATACAGTGTTTTCTGAATTTTTTCTGCCTGCTTGCGCGGAGTGATTTCCTTAATATCGAAAACAATGCTTTCTTTATCAGCATAAAGATTCATGGTTCCTGAAAACCACAATTCTTTATTGTTTATTACCAGTGAATATTCCATTTCCCTTGCTTCGCCGGTTTTCCGAACCTCTTTTGCCAATTCTTCAAATTTTTTAGAAATATGAATCGGCATGGTATCTTTGACTCTTTTACCAAGAAATTCCTCAGGTTTAAGATAAAGCGAGAAGTCCGGTTTGCAATGAACTTCAGAATATCTGTTTTCTTTATCATGAATGAGTATCAAGTCGCTCATGGATGAGACAATTTTACGATATTTTTCCTCGCTTTTCCGAAGCGCTTCATCAGCTTTTTTACGTTCAGTTATATCACGCACATTAAGGACGATTCCATTAATTAAAGGATCATCAAAATAGTTTGTTCCAATAGCTTCCAGATCAATCCAGAAGCCATCCTTATGGCGATGACGATATTCAGCGCGTACCTGCTCTTGCGGGTTTTCTATAAGTTTATACAGATTTTCTTTCATGCTTTGTACATCATCCGGATGAATATGCTCAAAACCCTTTGTCCCGATGAATTCCTCAACCGAGAATCCTGTCAGATTTTCTACCGATTCGCTGACAAATGTTTCCCGGGCATCTTTATCAATAATTACCAGAACATCGTTCGAATTTTTTAGAAGCTTTCGATATTTCTCTTCACTATCACGAACTGCGTTATATGCTTGTTTTTTCTGAAGAGAAAGTGCGATCTGATTGGACACATTGGAAAGAATGTTTTTCTCTCTTTCTGTATATGTTGCAGGATCATGATAATTTTGCACCACAATCGCACCGATGACCTTATCGTTGATCTTCAGAGGAACACCGAGCCAGATCTCAGGCAAAGTTCCGAGACCTTCAACTACCCCTGATTTTTGCATTTTCTTTAATTCGGCATTCGTTGCGAGCAGTGACTCGCCAGTACGAATAACATGTGCTGTGATTGTTTTCTTTAAAGGAATGATCGGGACATTCCCCTTTTTATCTTTATAATAAGATAGTTGTATGAATTCATCCTTTTCATCAACATCATATGGAATTGCGAGAGTATCATCTTTTTCATCATACAAGCCAATAAAGAAATTTGATGTATCTATGATTCTTCCAAGATATTCCCTGATTTTGTCATATAAGTCATAGGAATTTTCAACTGTATTCACAGCTTGAGAAATATTATACAAGGTTTTCTCAACTTCCTCAGCATACTTTCTGTCTGTGATATCCTTCACATTTTCTATGACACCAGCGACTTTGCCATTTTTATCAAACATTGGGTACGAAGATAATTCTATCCATCCTATCGGATTGTATTCCGAAGGATATGGCACAATCTCTGTGTGTCTCTTACCGTCGAGAAGGGTTTTATTTGGAGGGCACCATGGACAAATCGATTTTCTTTCTTGATAAACTTCAAAACATTTTTTCCCTTTTAGCGGGAGATGATTAGCGTACATTTTCTCCATAATCTTATTGGTATAGATAATGGTAAGATCGGGATTGAGTACACTGATACCGTCTTGAATTGCATCGAATACATTGTTTAAAAACTGCTCATCAAACCGTAACTCTTGTTGAAGACTATTTGTGCTTTTAGTCACCAGACCTCCTGAGTTTCAAAAGTTCTGAGAATTGGATACGTTGATATAAAGTGAAAAAGAAAATCTGCTTTTTTATTCTGTAATTTGGTTATTGCTGATCTTCTTCCTTATCTTCTTCTGATAATTCTACTTCGTCCTCTTCCTGGAAGTCATCTAAGGTGCCAACTTTATATTTGATAACATGCTCCTTGATAAACTTACCTACCAGTTTGATGACAAAGAAAATTAGTATGACAAATGATAAAGTTTTCCAAAATTTTGTTTTAGTCTTTTTTTTATCTTTCATGAGTTCTCCTGAACTAAAAATTAATGATATAATTTAGTATACTATGCTGGTGTATTTTGTAGATGGAATATATTCTTTGTCCAGAAATAAGTTTAGGAATTATTTTTTTTTATTCTTAAACGAATGTCAGGGGCAAAAGTTCCTTGTGGAAACTCGAGTAAATAATCAGTATAATATACCAGGGCATCTTCTTTCATATCAAGCTGACTAAGTGAATTTGCTATCATAAAATACACATATTCCTTGTACGTGCAATCTTCGATGCTGAGTAATTCTTTATAATACTCTACTGCCAGTGCATACTCTCCAAGATTGTAATAATGATCAGCAACTTGCAATGTTAAATAAGCAATAGCTGCTGAATCCTGAAGTGCAGCAGAAAGTTGTTCAATATCTTCAATCAACGATTCATTCTTTTTAAAATACATATTCCTAAGAAATGAAAGAGCAGCATTTTTCACTCCATCACCTGCTTTTTTTAGATTGAGTTCTTTTTGTATCGTCCTATACATTGCTGCCACATCATTTATGGAGGTTGATTCGTAGTCATGAGCAAAGAATTCTAAAGAAAGAGAATCCGCATAAGAAAAATCTCCTTTTAGAATCGCTGTTTCGACCTGTTTTACCTTTGCCCTCTCTTTCATCTCGGTAGTGTATTGCCTGTTTTCAATAACTTGAGCTAATATGTCCTCGCTTTGCGGATAGTTTCCTTGTTGCAAATAGCACTGTGCCAGCAAGATGGACAACTCTGCCTTTTCCGATGAAGCACCTGTAAAACTAAGAGCTTTTTCCAGATATTCTTGTGCCTGAACAGAATTTTGATAATCAAACAATTCGATGTATGCAAGATTTTTATATGCGTTAAAAATTAAAATTGGTGGCAGCGATGCTTTTGTATTCTGAAAGGAATCAATAACTTTAACGTAATACTCATAAGCTTTCGTATGATTGGATAGTCTATAATACAACTCCCCTATTTTATTCTCCAGATAGAGTATTGTCTGCATATCCTCTGTTACGCAGAGCACTGCGGACAGACATTGAATGGCAAGTTCGTACAGGTCTTGCTTTTCTGCGAGTGTCGCAAGTTTTATTAACGCATCTATTCCAAGACTTTGATATATTTCAAAAGCCGGTTGATACTGACCTGAGAGGATATAGAATTCACCGATGAGTTCCTGCAACTCTACACTCGGTTCCTGTTCAAATCGCTCTTCCAATGCGATAATTATCTCTTCATAAGAGAGATCAAGCTTTTCCAGCCGATAACGCACATTTTTATAAGTCTTATCATCTAAAATATTCAAATACTCATTCATTGCATCGTATGATCTTTCCTGCAATTGATAGACTGTAGCGAGCTCCTGTGCAAATATAATTGAGTTCTTTGATTCTTTTCGTGCTTTCAAATACAGTCCAACCGCATCATCATAGAGGTGATATCTTTGATACACTTGTGCGACCTGCCTGAGAGTAGAAATATTGACCTTTGCATCCTTGAGAAGTTCTTCCACGATTTTCCTGGCTTCATCAAGCTGATTTTTTTTGATCAGCAATTCAATTCGTGTGATCTCATAATAATTACTGGCGAGAAAATCTTTCTCATCTTCAAGAAATTTCTCAAGAGAATCAAGATTATTTGTTCTCATATACAGATATATTAACCTGCTGATTACTTGCCTGTTATGGGGAAAATTCTCAAGTAATTGTTTATATGATTTCTCGGCTTCGATGCTGTTCCCTTGCTGTTCAAGGTTCAATGCTTCGCGCAGTTTTAACTGAAGTACTGCCTGATCATCAACCGCATGTAATGTTGGGGTAAAAATTACAACAAAAAAACCTATTACTATAATAAATTTAATTATTTTCATGCTGTATTTTTTCCAAATATTCTTTGATCAGGCGGTGGTATTCTTCTGGATAATTTTCGTTTATATACTTCAGGATATCTCTCACTTCCATGTTCGTCGTATCTATGATGAGATTATCCGGCACATCCCACAGCTGCTTATTTGGTGTTTCGGATTCTCTTTTCTTGCTGTAATCCCGTTCATGTATCGAGCGTTGTGCATCAAGCATTCGTGAAAGGATATTATTCTGTTGGCGGATGACCTGTTCATCTATAATCCCCTTCTGTAGCTTTTCTACTACTTCTTTTAGTTCATTTTTCAATCCATCCATGTTACCAAGGAGTTTCTCGGTTTCCGGATAATCCCGCAGCATTCTCTCAAAATTTTCTTTTATTTGCTGTTCGTTACCTGCAATTCTGTCTACCATCTCCCGCTGTTGAGGGGTCATTCCTATTCCCTGCTGCTGTTGACTCAGCATTTGTTCGAGCATTGCCTGTGCAAGCATATTGATTGATTGCTGTCCTTGCGACATCTGCTGAAGCTGCTGTAAAAGCTGCTGCATACTCCCGCCAGAGCCCTGTGGCTGCTTGCTCTTGGAGAGCAGGAGGTCAATGATCATAAGATTCATTGCATGGTATATTTCTTCTTTGTCTTTTTGAATATTATAATGGCTGTTCTCCGAGATCTTCTCGAACATGCCTTCAAACCGATTGAGCGCAATTGCAGAATGTGGAAAAAATTTTGGATCCATCATCAAGATAATCATAGGATCGCTGAAAAGCGTGTTTACTGAATTTTTCACTCCTTCATACATACTGATCTCTTCATCAAGAATATCATACGTATTGTATGTTTTATCAAGAAATCTCTCCTGTTTTTTAGAGAAGTAGAGCATTTCATTAAGGGTCTTCTTAAGCAATTTTTGAAATTCTGTCATGAGTGAAGCCTGCATCTTCATCTGCGCCATGTAAATTGAATTCCTGAGTTCTGAAAGCCCCACGAGTATTTCTGGTTGTTTCTTTTTCACCTGCTTGTCGTCAAGACTGAGCTGCTGTGCAGCAGTTTGCATTGCTTCACCCAATTTATTTTGACTTGCCTGTTGAAGTCCTTTCTCCAGTTCATTTGCAGCATTCTTTTCCTTGTTATCTGCAAGTTCTTTTGCGAGCTCTGCTAAGTCCTTTTTAAGTGACTCAAGTTTATCATGAATGTCTGACTGTGATTGAGTAA
The DNA here is from genome assembly GCA_964447485.1 of uncultured Candidatus Cloacimonadota bacterium. Lineage (GTDB taxonomy): Bacteria > Cloacimonadota > Cloacimonadia > JGIOTU-2 > JGIOTU-2 > Celaenobacter. The sequence goes on from CAYUTH010000047.1 coordinate 11,080, forward strand.
GATCGTTCAACTCTTTGTTTTTATCTATTCGGTTGGATGTTTGCTCGTTGAGTTCCTTTTGCAGCTTTTCAAGTTCCTCTGCCTGTTGCAATGCTTTTTGTAATTTTTGCTCGAGCTGGATACTTTTCAGTAGATCTAATGTCTGTTGCAGCTTTTTATTGAACTCCTCCTGTGAAAATTGAAAGTTATTGAGGGCATTTTTCATCTGCTCAGGTGAGATCTTCTCCATCTGCTTTTGCAGTTCTTTCATTGCTTCTTCAAGCTCAGGAGATGAAATCTCCTTCATAAGCTCCTGAATTTGCTTCAATTTCTCCAAAGTTTCCTGTGCAACTGCATTATTTTTCTCGAGCTCGTTAACAAAATTTTCATATTCTTTTGCTGTTTCTTCTGCTTTCTTGGAGAGCTCTTCCTGTTTCTTTAAGACTTCTTTCAAGTCCTCTTTCTGCTGCCAGTCCATCTCCTCGTTCTTGAGATATTTTCTTCTTAATTCATCGAATTTTTCCTTATTTTTCCGCGACTCATCCAATGATTCCCTCATCTCATCCATATTGCCTGTCTGCTGCTTTTGAATTTCTTCATACAGTTCTTCTATAGAGGGAAATTTTAACAGGTAAATCTTTGTGTTGGATACATGCGCTTCCGGAACAGTACAATTATCATGCACCTTCAAATAGTAGAATATCACATCTCCGGGCAAGAGGTTCTGATCGGATACATCGAAATTGTAACTCGCAGTCAGCGTGGAAATTCCTGTTGTGTCGAGTACTGTTTTTGAGATATACTCGCCGTCATTTTTCTTATAGAGCATCTCAATCTTTTGGACACCAAAATCATCGGATGCAGAGAAATCTATCTGTTCCTGCATGTTTTGAGCAAGTATCTTGTCCCGGGCAGGTAGCATAATTTGAATCTTTGGCGGAAGATCCTCCTCAGCAAAAATTGTGCGCTCAACAATGTTGTTCGTATTGCCAAGAATATCTTTCAAATAAAAATGATAACTTCCGCTTTTCTCAACTGTAAATTCGGTCCTGTACGTGAAATCCCCTATCTTACTGAGTTCTTTAGTTTTTCCGTCAGAAAAAACGATCCTGTACTCAGTGAGCTCATTATTCACAAGAAGTTCTTCAGTGATTTCCGTTCCTTTGATCGCAATGATCTTACCCGAAATATCATTTTCAGTCCGATCTTTCAGCTTGGTATAAGAAGGATAGTCATAGTGTATCTTCAGATTCTTTATAATTGGTTTTTCCAGCACAAGTATAGTAAAAGTGTCAGTATGAGCATATTCGTTCGAGATCACATAATGAGCGCTGTCAGTAACATTATAAAACGTATAAGCGGATGAAGTCAGGTTGGCTGTTTTCCATCGTTTCTGCTGTTCTGTGTGGATCTCATAGGACAATTCGGGATAGAAATTTTTTATAATAATCGGGAGATTGCTTCCTTTGAGGATTTTAGTATTCCCCGGCTCAACAAGAATATATGGATCATAATGCGGTGCAAAGGATGTTGGATGCAGGATTATTCGATTAGAGGTTGTAAGCAATACCGGGTTTATCAGCAGCACGAGGACACATCCGATTAATACAAACAGAACGGATTGAACACTTTTCTTAAGAGTTGCCGCAGGAAATATCTTAGAGAACTTGAGCTCTGATGCACGACGATTGGCATCCCCTATTGCTTTATCGAGTATTTCCCTTGAGTAATGAGAAAGATCATCGCTCTCCTCGAATTCATACGCAGATAATATGATCTCATTATACTTTGGGTTGTGTTCTGAGATTGCCTGAGCTATTCTCTTTATACCAGGAATGCTGAAAAGAAATCTGAGGAAAAGGAGTATAATAATGATACATGCAAATATCTTTCCAGCTAAAGACCATGTTCTCAGTGTATTATAATATTCAAAGGATGCTGTCAGATGATGGGTGAAAAATGAAAAAACAAGAAAGAATAGCGCCAGGATCGAAATCAGGTAGAGTGCATTCTCAAGCAGGGAGTTGAGAACATATCTATTCCTGAATGCGCTTAATACTTTTTTATAATTACTCATGAAAAATCAAATGGAGCCACCAGCGGGATTTGAACCCACGACCTACTAATTACGAATCAGTTGCTCTACCAACTGAGCTATGGTGGCTATTGGTACGTAATTCACATACTATACGTAAAGTAAGAGAAAAGCAAAGGGACGGGTTGCGTTGTCAAGTTTTGAGGTAAATTCTATTCATTAGAATTAGAATAGATAAAAAACCTAAGAAACGTATATTTTTCTTTTAAAATCTTTGCGAACTCTCCCTATCTCAGCACACCACTCAATACCAGCACCTCTTAATGATTCAAGCAATGTATCAGCTTTTTCTTGCGCAACTGCGATAAGTAATCCACCTGAAGTTTGAGCATCATAGAGGAGTAATTTTTCTCCTTCAGATATTGAAGGATCAGCGAACTTAACA
>CAYUTH010000048.1:0-13337 GCA_964447485.1 uncultured Candidatus Cloacimonadota bacterium
AGACATCCATTGGAAAGATATAGATCGTGTTGTTTCTGCCGCGGACTGCAACGACCAGCATTCGTGCAGATAGTGCAATGAGCTCTCTGAATGATTGAGGAATACTCACTCGCCTATTGGTAATCGAGCCTTCGATCGAACCCAAAAAAGTACCGGACACGGAACCTCCCGAATGCCATGTTTTGAATTATTTTGAATATCTATGACATTCGATGCCAATTTGGGATTAATTTTGAAGGTCTGTCAATTATTTTTTGAATTTATTAATATATAATAAATAATCAGAATTAGTTATGCGTTTTCTTGAAATATTTGTTAATTAGTTTTCTGGTTTGTTAATTGTCTGAAAATCTATAAAATCGTAAATCTTGTTACAAATTATTAAACTTAACTTCCCCATCCACGATCGTCATATACGGCTTTGCTTCGAGCCAGAATTCGTTTGATTCATTCTCAAAATCATCGATCACAATGAGATCAGCACGTTTGCCGTGTGAAATTGAACCAATCATATCTTCACTTCGCACCCCTTTTGCAGCATCTATGGTGTAAGCACGTATTGCTTCTTGCACAGTAATTTTCTGTTCTGGGATCCAACTCTTCTCTTTCGGGTCGCAGTGATATTTTCTCTCTAAAGCAGAATATATTCCAAAGAATGGGTTGTGGGTTTCCACAGGCACATCAGAGCCGAATCCAAGTACTGCACCTTCATCCAGCAAGCTTCTAAAAGCATAGGAATTTCTTCCATACTTACCCCATAATCGCTCTGTGGTTTTCACATCGATACTAATGTGGATCGGCTGCATAGAGCAATATATTCCTTCTTGTGCAACCCGCTGCTGATCCTCTGGCAGGCAGCACTGAAGATGTTCAATCCGGTAGAGCAGGTTTTGATATTTGATATCGGGAATATTTTTCACTCTTATAAGTGTATTGATGACGAAATTGTTTGCCTTATCCCCTATTGAATGAATAGTTGGTGATATCCCATTTTTTGCTGCTTTATAGACAATTTCAAAGAGTTCCCCTTCATTATAAAAATGTGTGCCGTAATTTTCTGGCTGCCCTGCATACGGATGGAACATATATGCGGTATGAGATCCGATAGAGCCATCCATAAAAAGCTTCAATCCGCCATATTTGAACCACTCATCACCAGTATAAGATTGGATTCCGTTCTCAATCATTTCATCAAGTAATTCATGTCGGAAATGCCAACAGGTTCGGAGGTTAAGTTGATCTTTCTTTTTTAAGTATGTGAATATTTCAAAGGCATCTTTGCCTTCCATGCTGTTGATGCCGGTAAGTCCCATTTGGTGTGCTTCATCGATTGCATCTTTAAAAAGCGATACCTGTTCTTCGAACGAGATATTAGGTCGGGCTTCATCAATGAATTTCCATGCTTTTTCAAAGAGAAAACCATTTAATGAGCCATCCGGATTTCTGCCAAAACTCCCCTCTTTAGGATCAGGTGTCGAAGGACAGATGTTCATCTTTTTCAGCGCTTGAGAATTACATAGAAAAGAATGAAGGTCTTTGCTTGATAGAGAAACAGGAATTTCAGGAAAAATATTATCAAGGAATTCTTTATTAAAAAAACTCGGATCATCCCACAGATTTTTATCCCACCCGATTCCACGAATCCATTCTTGCTTTTCGGTAATTTTTTTCTTGAAATCGAGCAATTTCTTCTTTATCCCTGCAGCAGAATCAAGTCCTGATAAATTTATGCAACGTTTTGAAAAAGAATAGTTTACAAAATGAGTGTGACAGTCAATAAAACCCGGAAGCAGCACTTTATTTTTGAGATCTATCTTGAGGACATCGTCGAAAAGATCACCAGATACCTCATCCTTTTTTCCCACAAACGCAATAGTATTACCATCGATAAGGACTGTATCCGCGATAGGATTGTATGGGTCTTGAGTAAGTACTTTTCCGTTGTAGAGCAAAATCTTCATAGGAGGAAAGTGAAGTGCCGGAATAAATCGTCAAATTTTTGATTTATCTATAGCATATCTTTTTTTGTAAGAATTTTAATTTTCTATTAAATAGCTCTCTAATTATCCATTTAATATCTTTTTCTTTAAATAATTTTAGTGATAATTCGTGTTAATCCGTGGTTAAAAAATATGGAGCGGGTTACGAGATTCGAACTCGCGACCCTTAGCTTGGGAAGCTAATACTCTACCACTGAGTTAAACCCGCTCGGTGTTTTTGCGAGTATATTTTTTAATGGAGTTAATTTGTCAATGAAGAAAGATATTTTCCTCTTACAATAGAACAGAGTGTGTTGTAACCTTGCTCAGAAGAACGATCATATTAGGAATTTGAATTCTTCCAGTTTACTTATCAAAAACAAAACCGCCGGAATATCCAGCTGTTCGTTTAAATTTTTTGGTTATATCATTAACTGAGTTAGTCTGCGTAATACCCGCAACCAATGTACATGTCTTGACCGGGAACCTTCATCACATACGTTCTTTTGTGTGAAAGTTCTTTCTTCCCGGGTTTGGGCCACCAGTACTCAGTCCAGCCAGCACCATCTTCTATTGCTATTTTTGCAAAATCAAAAAACAGAAAATTGCCATGTCCATCATTGAACGTACTTAGATCAGTGTTGACTATCTCGGGTTTATATGGATGAGCAGTCATTGTAACTCTATCCAGCGGACCTGCGAAAAGATACAAATCACCATCAATAAAAGGACCATTTACATTTTGGATGGCTTGCAGGGTTGGTCCTTCCCCCTTCATTACAGCCATCACTACGCCTTGCTCGACAAGAGCTTTTGCCTTTGCAGCTTCATCTGCGAAGAGAACTCCTACTCCAAGCAGTAAGATCACGATCATCACAATACTTAAGAATTTTACTTTCGGAATCATACGAATCTCCTTGTTTTTTATCCACACTTCCTGAAATAGAAAGTCAGGACTTTTAATGTTTTCATTATTTTCAGAGAAGATTTTTATTCTTATCAAAATATCGCGCAGTAAAATTTACACCTCATTCACAACTGCAATAAACCCGACGATCCGGTCATGTTCATCCTTTTTATAGTTCCATGCAATTGAAACGTGTGCTTCCTCTTCGTTCTTTTTCATAAGTAAGCCTTTCCAAACAGAGGGTTCGGGTTTTTTATGAAGAATATCTGCGAAATAGCTGTTGATACTGCTCGCATCATTTGTTTCGGACTTAAACAATTTCCCTATACCTGTTTGTAATAACTCATCTCTGGTATATCCGAACAATATTGATGCCTGATCATTTACATAAGTAACGACTCCAGCTTTATCAAACTCCTGAATTGCAACAGGTAAATTATTCAGAAGCCGTTTATATCTCTCCTTCTTTCTTTTAAGATCGTCCCCATTATTTATTCGTACAGAAATATCAGTTATTGTATCCATTATCTGCATGGGATTTCCCTCATCATCATGTATGATCGAAGCGCTGAAATAAGCAGGGAAAGTAGAGTCGTCTTTTCTCAGCAACTCCACTTCCAGACGAGTAATATCACTATCTGTTTCAAGGAGATTTCGCACGTTCCTTGCGACCCTGTCCCGATCATCAGGCGTCACAAACTCGACTCTCTGCATACCTATCAGCTCCCTGGGTTCTTTATAACCAAACATCTCAGCATTGTGCTTGTTGCATACGATTATCTTTCCTTCAAGATCAAGAATTGAAACTCCATTTTGAACTGTATCTATAAGAGTTTTATAGAGTTCTTCTTTAAGCTTCAACTCCTTTTCTCTTTCCTGTGATTCAGTAATATCGATTGAATTACCCACACTTCCGATCTGGTTGCCTTGTGCATCCTGCATGAGTGCAGAAGAGAGGTAGCTGATAAACTCTTTTCCCGTTTTCCTCTTGTTTCTTACAACACCGTAAAATGTCCCATTCTTTTGAAGCAATTTGCCGATTCGGACACATTCATCGGCATCGGCATAAAGTAATTGCACATGCTCGCCTGCAAGCTCTTTCTTCTTATAGCCAAAATTTTTCTCAGCTGCACCATTGAACTCGACGATCTTTCTTTCATTATCGACAGAAATAAACATTGTAAGAGAACTATCTATGAGGTTTCTTACATATTCATGCATTTCCTGCAGCTTTGCTTCATTTTCTTTTCTCAGAGTAATATCCGCGATAGAACCAAGAATCCTTACTAATTTACCATTGTTATCTACAAAGCAGACACCGTTCACATATGCATATAAATAATCTTTATTCTTTTTTTGTAACCTGCACTCTATTTGAAAACGCCTGCTCGTTTTTATTGCTTTTTTTATTGCACTCAGCGCATCATCTTTATCATCAGGATGAATAAGTAAGATCGCATTTGTAAAAGAAAGAAATTCTGAAATGTCGTCAGGCGTATATCCAAACAACTCATTAACAGCGCCAACAACTTCTATTGTTTGATTTGAATAATCCGCATCAAACACAACCTGACCTGTCTGTTCAACGACCAGTCTGTACCGCTCCTCACTTTCTTCAAGAGCGTGCTGGATACGTTGCCTGTCTGTGATATCCCGGCAAATAATTCTGATCTCAGAAGGTATCCCACTTTCATCGAAAATGAGTTGAGTGCGCTCGTGAACATAGAGTATTGATCCGTCTTTTGTTACTTTCCGGAATTCGAGTTCGCTGAACTCCTCCTTCTTTTTGAATATCTCTGAGACCTTCTTCTTTACTTCTTTCAAATCATCTTGATGGACGACAATCCACACAGCTTTTCCTATCAACTCTTCCTTTGTATATCTAAGATATTCTGCGCCGAACTGGTTGACAGCCGTAATAGCGCCTTCAGGTGAAACAGAAAAATACATATCAGGTGCATTGTCATAGAGGTCCTGATATTTCTTCTCGGTTTTGGCAAGTTCCAGCTCTGCCATTTGACGTGCGGTTTTTTCTTTTTCAATTCTTCGTTCAAGGATCTTGGTAGAATGCAATTCGTTTATGATCCTCAGTAAATGATCATAGTTCAGCGGCTTTGGCAAAAAACGGTCAATGCCAATAGTAATTGCTTCCAGAAGGTTCTCTTTCTTATCAAATGCGGAGAGCACGATTATGACAGTGGAAGGATCGATCGCTCTGATCCTCCGTGCCATCATCAAACCATCCATCTTCGGCATGATGATATCTGCAATGACCACATCAGGTCGATATTTTTCAAAGAGCTTCAGCCCTTCCTCGCCGTTGAGAGCTGTGTACACTTTTTTCACTCTTTTTTCCAGGATCATGCTCACGGAATTGAGAATGAGCACTTCATCTTCGACATATAAAATCGTAATATCTAAGGTTCCCATAACACATCCTTAAGAAAGTTTTTTGTGCAGTAATTTTTCTCTATAAGAAAATTTTTCTTCATATTATTGATAGCCATAGCTTATTTTTTTAAATTGGAAATTTATTACTTTTTTTATGTATCCTTGTCAATATTCTTGAAAGAAAAATTTAGATTACTGATTTTGAATCATAGTTTTTTGAATATTTGTGACCGGGCATCACGTATTATCTTGACGCAGCAATGAGAGAAATAAATTTTATCAGGCAACTGGTTATATATTTTTCAAACGTGTTATCTTTCGTATCTATTGTGCTGCATCATAAGGACACACTAAATGGAACGCATGCAAGATTATAGGATAAGATCGATTGACCTGCTTCGCGGTATAGTCATCATTATCATGGCACTTGATCATGTTCGGATTTTTTTTGGTTTCGGCACATTTTTCGCTGTTAGTGCTGATGCAAGTGCGACAACTCCCCTCTTATTTTTTACGAGATGGATAACTCATTTCTGTGCACCTGTTTTTGTTTTTTTGGCAGGAATTTCCGCATTTCTGTATGGAACACGCAGAAAGAGTATAAAAGCATTGTCATGGTTTTTATTCACCCGGGGGATATGGCTGCTGTTCGTAGAATTGATCTTCGTTAACTTTGCATGGACATTTGACATCAGTCTCAGCTTTCATATTCTGCAAGTGATCTGGGCAATCGGTTTATGTATGATATGCTTAGCCGGAATAGTTTTTTTACCACGATATATTATTCTTGCAATTGGCATTATTCTCGTTTTCGGTCATAATTTACTCGATCCTATTCGAACCGGTGGAATGTCTGTTATTGATTTTATTTGGTATACACTGCATCAGCAAAAGCTGGTTTTACTTGGTTCAGATTCAGCACTTAATTTTGTCTACCCTATCCTTCCATGGATCGGCTTAATGGCTCTGGGATATGTTTTCGGGACGTTGTATCAAAAAAATTTTGAAGCGAAGAAAAGAAGAAAATGGCTGCTCTGGGTTGGGATATGCTCTATTCTGTTGTTTATTGTACTTCGATTATTAAATATATATGGGGACCCAACGAATTGGAGCGTTCAAAAATCCCTCATCTCTTCTGTCATGTCATTTTTGAACACAACGAAATATCCCCCATCATTACTATTTCTTTTGATGACTATCGGACCTTCGTTAATTTTATTATCAGTCATCGAGGACTCCAAAAATAGACTCACAAATAAAATCATCATATTTGGTCGGGTTCCATTATTTTTCTATGTGATACATCTGTATATAATTCATATCCTCGCAATAGGAGCAATGATGTTAACCGGTCAGAACTGTTGTGATCTTATCCTTACAAAAAATGTTTTCTTCACAGAATCAATTGCAGATTTCGGCTTTAGTCTGTTATATGTGTATCTCATTTGGATCTTTGTACTTATTGTTATGTTTCCTTTATGCAAATGGTATGATCGATATAAAACCAATAACCGCGAAAAATGGTGGTTGAAATATCTTTAGAGAAATTAAGCTATACTCAGTCCGCTTATGGAAATTTTGGATATGATAAATATGTTGGAAAACTTTACATTATTATTTTATTTTTTCTTTTCGTTACATGAAATTTTAATCCTATTTAAATATTAAGGATAAAAAAATGGAATATTCGCATAATAAATTCGGGAAATACTTTGAAGAGTTTTGTAAAGGTGATGTATATGAGCATTTTCCTGCAAAGACAATTACAGAGAGCGACAACAATCTGTTCTGCCTACTCACCATGAACCATCATCCGCTTCATCTTGATGAGGATTATGCATCAAAGACGATTTTTAAAAGACGACTTGTCGTGGGCACCTATATTATCAGCCTGGTTGTGGGTATGAGTGTTCCTGACATCAGCGGTAAAGCAATTGTAAATCTTGATTATGAAAAGATCGTACATCATGCACCCGTATTTATAGGTGATACCATTCATGCGAGTTCCACAATTTTAGATGTTCGAGAATCAAAGACCAAACCCAACGAGGGGATCATCTTTGTAGAAACCAAGGCATATAATCAAAAAAATGAGTTAGTCCTCACTCTTTGGCGTCATATTCTGGTTCCCAAAAAAATAAATGTATGAATACAAAACCGTATATTCTAAGAAGTCTGCTGTTCGTACCGGGAAATAGACCAGACCTGATCCGAAAAGCAGTTAATTCAAATGCAGATGCACTGATCATCGATCTGGAAGATTCGGTTGTGGAAAATGAAAAGCATTTCGCGCGGGAAGAGATAAAAAAACTGCTTAATACAGATATCTTTATAAACAAACAGATCTTCATAAGATTGAATGACATTGATAGCGGCTTGCTTGAACACGAGTTGGATGAGCTTACACATGAATCCATTCTCGGTTTTCTTTATCCGAAAGTATTTGAATCTGAAGAGATTATACAATTCGATGAATTGTTACATCATTATGAAAAAAAGGGGGGATTTACAGAAAGAAAGTTCAAGATAATTCCACTTATAGAAACCACAGCCGCGATTATGAATATTCAAAAAATTTGTAGCGCTTCACCAGGAATAATCGCAGTTGCTCTGGGTAGTGAGGACTATTTGTCAGATTTGCGCGGACTCCATCATGATGATGAACTTGCCCTTCTTTTTCCCCGTTCGATGATCGCAAATGCTGCCCGTTCTACCGGCATTATTCCGATCGATACTTTGAATATCGATGTTCATAATTTGGAAAAATTAGAAAAGAAACTGAAACTTACACGAATTCTCGGATTTGAAGGCTCATTGCTTCTCCATCCTAAAGAAATAGAATTGACCAATCGTTATTATACGCCCTCTCCGGAAGAAATCGAAAGATCCGAGCAGATTGTTGCACTCTCCGAGGAAATATATGATGGTAAAAGATCAATTGCAGTTATTGATGGGAATTTTATAGGACCACCTCTGGTTCGGAGCGCAAAAAAGTTACTCGCTCGATATGAAATAATCCGTCAAATTGAAGAGATATAGGTTTTGGAAAAATCAATCTTTCAAATCCCATTTAGAGTTTTACAGCGTTATAGATTTTACCAGAAAAGCCAATTCTGGACAAAAAAACAAATCGAAACATATCAGGATGAGAAATTAAAAAAACTGATCCAACACGCGCGAAAGCATGTTCCATATTATCGAAGCTTATTCAAGAAAATAGAACTTGATATTGATAATTTTAGCGGAAGGAAAGATCTGGTCCACATTCCCTTTTTGGATAAAGAAACAGTTCGATCGAATAAAGAACAGTTGGTCTCTGATAATGCAGAAAAATTTGGTATCACCTGGGATTCTACAAGCGGCTCGACAGGCACGCCACTTCATTTCATACTGGATAATTCGGTACAGGCAAACAAGATCGCAGCCTTGCTCCGCAGTTATAATTGGGCTGGATACAGACTGGGAAAGCGGACATTCAGCATACAAAGCTATTACTTCCCGAATACGGATTATAAGTTCAATCCATTCTATAATATTCTCAGATTTGATTCGAACAGATTGTCCCGAGAATCAGCTCTCCGTGTAATTGATAAAATAAATAAGCTGAAGCCAAAATTCTTCATGGGATTTCCTTTTGACCTCCTCATGCTGGCTACTTTTGCACAAGATGCTGGAATAGAAATCTACCCTCCTCAATCAATCGTAGCGTATGGCGAAACACTGTCGGATGAAAAAAGAAATCTGCTTGAGAAATTTTACAAATGCAAAGTTTATAATTTCTTTTCTATGCATGAATGTGGGGCTATGATCTCGGAATGTGCGCACGGAAACCTGCACTTAATCGAGGATTTTGCTTATCATGAAATAATCGAAGAAGAGGGATTATCAAAACTTGTTGGAACGAGTCTTTATAATTTTTCAATGCCTTTAATCCGCTATAAAACCAATGATATTGTTGTTCCTGAAACTGAAACAACTACCTGTAAATGTGGAAGAAATTTCCGGATCGTAAAAAAGATTCTTGGTAAGCAATGTGATTATATCGAGACTCCCGACGGAAGAATTCTCGGTGCTGTTATGTCTCATTCAATCGATAATGCGCAGGGTGTGATATGCTCTCAACTTATTCAAAACAGCCTTCGGCATATTGACGTAAAGCTCATTGTTGATAGTAGTTATGATGAAAATTCTCAACAAAAGCTTGAACAGGGTCTTCGAAAAAGATTGGGCACTGAGATCGAATTGAAATTTATGCAAGTGTCTCAACTTGAAAAACTGGAAAAGAGCGGAAAGACGCCCTTTATCATATCTAAAATAGGAAATAAATTTACATAAGAACGAAGTTCTCCATGCAAAAAATTCTCAATTGGGATTCACTCTCTAAAGAAGATTTGTTTATGTTAGCTAAAGAATTGAAAGCTCAGAAAAACTGCTTTATCCTCGCACATAATTATCAGCTCATAGAAGTACAAAAGATTGCGGATTATGTCGGAGATTCACTTCAAATGGCAAAGGTTGCTGCTCAAACTAATGCTGAAATGATCTTACTCTGCGGAATTATAATTATGGGAGAAACTGCCAAGATTCTGAATCTTGATAAAAAAGTCATCATGACTCACCCGGATGCTGATTGCCGTCTTGCCCAAATGAAAACAGTATCCGATCTTATTGTTTTGAAAGAGAAGCACCCTGATGCGGAAGTTGTATGCTATGTAAATTCCTCTGCTGAACTCAAGGCAGAAAGCACTATTACATGTACATCTGCAAATGCAATTGAGGTTGTTGCTTCCATCCCAAAATTAAAAGAAGTGATTTTCATTCCTGACAAAAATATCGGTATGTGGGTTTCATATAAATTGGGACGAGACCTGATTATGTTCGACAGTACGTGTTATGTTCATGATCAAATCCTGCTTAAGGAAGTAAAAGCCATTCGAGAACAATATCCTGATCACATCTTACTGGTTCACCCGGAATGCAGGCTGGAAGTGTGCAAGGAAGCCGATATTGTGTGCTCTACAAGCCAAATGCTGGATTATGCAAGGGATCATGACAATCTCATAATAGGCACAGAATATGGTTTATATGAACAGCTTAGATATCATTATCCTCAAAAGAATATCGTTTCTCTGAGTAAAAAAATGATCTGTGATGATATGAAAAAGACTAATCTTCGTGGAGCTATACAAGCGCTTGCAGAAGAAAAAAATGAGATCAAACTCCCGGATGAAATAATTTCCAAAACCAGGAAATCTTTAAACAGAATGATGGAAATCGTGCAATGAGTTTACGTTCGGGAAAACTGCGAAAAATCTATCCGTTAGTTCAACTCATCATTTCTATATTTCTCCTCATTTTTATTGTTTATAAATATCATATCTCCTTTTTAAAGATATTTTCTGAAATTCCAGATCCAAACTGGCTTTTCATTTCACTAATCATCACGTTGTTTTTCATCCCGCTCCTTGCTGCTTTTCGTTGGAAGATCATGTTGTATTTTTCCGGAATAAAAGAAACAATTTCTCAAATCCTCAAAATCAATTTCATCTCCATTTTTTGGGGCATCATGCTCCCTTCATCCGACGGATTTGCTGCTATCAGGTTATATCTCATAGAAAAACGGCATCTGGACAGTCCGGGTAGAGCAGGAAGCACTGTCGTTGCAGAAAAATTTTTCGGATTCTTGCTCCTCTGTATCATCGGTATCGGGTTTAGCTTCACTCTTCACATTGAGAAAATAGCCGTGTGTAGAATAATTCTTATGGCAATTATCATCATTATCTCTGCCCTATTCATCCTCATCTCGCACAAGGCGCTTTATAAAGAAATTTCCTCCCGCTCTCAAAAATTGAAACATGGGAAAAAGATCACTTCATTCATCCTCTCTTTGCACGGAGCTTTCACGAACCTCCCGTTCGGAAAAATCATCATTCGAGTCCTGCCGATAATGATCATCTTTCAACTTATCACTATTTTTAATGTGAGTATAGTATTCCGTACGTATGGAGCCCGGATTCCATTCATGACGCACCTTGCTCTTGTCCCGATCATTCAGATCATTTCGCTGATACCCTTTACTATAAGTGGTTTTGGCGTCAGAGAAGGGGCATTCATTTATTTTTATGAATCGATTGGAGTCCCGCCCCCAATAGCATTAAGTGTTTCAATTATGAATTTTATAATTCTCACAGGAATCCCTGCACTTATCGGTGGAATATGGAGCATTTCAAGCCAGATACACATGAAGGATGTACAGAAAGATGACTGAGCTTTCCATTCTGATCCCGGTTTTTAATGATCAAGAAGTACTTCCCGAACTTATAAAGAGATTGATTCCAGTACTCGAATCTTTAACTCCTCAATATGAAATCATTTTTGTGGATGACGGCAGTTCAGATAATTCATTCGATATTCTGAAAAGGTATAGAGAAAAAAACAGCAAAATAAAAATCCTGAAACTCACTGAGAATTTCGGGCAATCAAATGCCATATCTGCAGGATTAGAAAAAGTTACCGGTGAAATTGTTATTATTATGGATTCCGACCTTCAGGACAGACCTGAGGATATTCCGAAACTTCTAAATGCCCTAAAAGACAGCAACAAACAAGTCGCAATCGCCAGGTGGGAAACAAAAAAAGCATCCTTGTGCAAAACGATATCTGCGAATATATTCTTCCAAATTTCAAATTATATCACGAAGATCCATCATCCCCCGCACCTGGGCGTATTTCGGGCTTTTTACAGAGAAGTATATGACAAGCATATAAAACCTTTTGATTATTCGGGAACGACATTGAGTCAGTTTTATAAACTGAATTTAGATTATACAGTTGTGAGTCTTCAAAGAGATAAAAGATTCGCGGGAAAGAGTGGGTACGATCTAAAAAAGATGGTCAAACTTGCTCTTGACAGAATTCTTCCGAATATGAAATTTGTAAATCAGGCGTCCAAAAGAAAACCATATTATAAAATTGAACAATTTTGGGGATAAAAGTAGTATGAAAAAAATAATAATTTTAGGTGGAATCGGTAACGGCTCTGTAATCGCGAGTGCGATCTGTGATGCACGCAACCGGGGATTTGATGAATATGAATTTGCCGGATATTTGAATGACAGAATTGAAGCTGGTGAGCTTATCGAAGGATTTCCTGTTCTGGGCACATTGCGTGAGGTGAATAAATTTATCAATGCCGGATATCATTTCATAAACACACTTTACAGAATTGACGGACAAAGAATGCGCATCAAGTTTTTCCAGGATTTGAATATCTCGGAATCATTATTGGTAAAATTTATTCATCCAACTGCTTATGTAGCTCCGAATGTTACCATCAGTCCGGGGGTGGTAATTATGCCGAATATAAACATATCACCAGGAGTTGAAATCGGATTATGCAGTCTAATTATGCCGGGTGCTTCTGTTGGACATAATACTGTTATCGGTGATTTTTGCCATCTCGCTGCACAGTCATGTATCAGCTCGTTTGTAAATATTTCGGAAGGTGTTCATATCGGTTTGAATGCAACTGTACGCGAAAATATTACCATTGGAAAATATTCTGCATTGGGAATGGGCTCTGTATTGCTAAAAAATATCCCCAAAAGTGAGATCTGGGCTGGGAATTCTGCAAAATTTATCAGAAAACCTGAATGAAAAAAATTGCAATTCTCCAGTCAAACTACATCCCGTGGAAAGGATATTTTCATATTATCCAAAAAGTCGCCTATTTCGTGTTCCTCGATTCTGTACAATACACAGTTCGCGACTGGAGAAATCGTAATCAAATCAAAACTCCTCGGGGTTTGCTCTGGCTTACCGTCCCCACAAGCGGCACACAATCAATGCGGATCGATGAAGTGAAGATCGATACTTCAATTCCATGGAAAAAGAAACACCTGAGCGCCTTGCAAAGAAATTATTCTGAATGTGAATATTTTGAAAAATATTTCGATCTCTTTAAAGATTTTTTACTGAGTGACTTTCTCACCCTCAGTCAACTTAACCAGTTTTTAATAAAGAAGATAAGCAAACTTCTGGGTATTCATACTGAGTTTTCC
>CAYUTH010000049.1:0-13328 GCA_964447485.1 uncultured Candidatus Cloacimonadota bacterium
CTCTATGACAAGAGGAACAGTAAGCATCATTGTTGGTCTTATTTTTTGTAAAACAGGAAGTAATACACGTGCAACAGGCGGTTTATCAATATAATATATCGAGGCCCCGCGAATAAAGGGAATCAAAAACCCAATGGTGAATTCATAGGAATGAGAAAGCGGTAGGATCGAGAGCAGCCTGTCCCCTTCTACAACATTTTGAACCTTCAGGGTTGCTTCAGCATCAAAAATGAAATTTTTATGAGTGAGTTCGACTCCCTTGGAATGACCTGTGGTGCCGGACGTATAAATAATAGATGCAACATCATCTTCTTTGAGAGAACTCTGGGCTGGATAAAGAAGCTTCAAGGCAGATTCTCTCAACTTTGCGAATTCAACCTCGCCTTCCTTTATGAAATCTTTAAGTTTATCTACTGTTGTGTGTGGTGGTATTATACTGAAATCATCGATGTGAAATATAGTACTCAGACTTTCCATCTCAACATCTTCAAGTTTATTATACTGCTCCCGGGAAATGAAAATCGCTTTTGCTTCGGAATGCATGAGAATATGGCGTATCTCATTTGCATGAAAGTCCGGAAGGATTGGAACGGCTATCGCTCCAAGGGTCGTTATTGCAAAAAAAGCAATGCCCCATTGGGGTTTGTTTTCAGAGAGGATCGCAACTTTATCTCCTTTTATAATACCTCTTTTCTGAAGTATTTTTGAGAGTATTTCAACCTTGTTGCCAAATTTTTCATACGTGATGGGTTTACCTCCCACCATTGAAACTGCGATGTTATTTCCGTAATGCAATATGCTATTGTGCAGAACATTTTTGAGTGTTTTCTGTTCATTTTTTTTCATGTTAATCCTTATTTGTCTTCTTGTCGCGTGCAAATATGAACAGTCCGATCTGTTTGTTATCACAACTTAACAAGACAAGAAGTATATATCCTGTCAATTTAAATGTTATTAATGATTTACTTGCAGTAATTGCAGTAGTTTTTATATTTTGATTATAAATAGCGGTTTTAAAATAATGAATTTAAACTTTTTTCCGACAAAGATGTCTAAGCAAATAAACGAAAATGGAACATGGATTCGATTCAGCTCAATCAACTGATTGAAGAAAATTATAAAAAGATCTTCCTGCTTGCATTGAAGATGTTGAAAAATTATGAAGATGCAGAAGATGCGACTCAGGATATTTTTTTGAAAGTTTATGAAAATATTAATTCATTTCGAAAGGAAGCAAAATTCACGACCTGGATATACAGGATCGCACTCAACCATATCTATTATATGAATAATAAAAGAAGCAAAGAAGTCAACCAGTTTCCGGAAGCCCACGAAATACGCACGCAAATGAATGCAAATCCCTCATCTGTACTTCATGAAAAGGAACTTTTTATTTCACTTGAAAATGCAATCAACTCTCTTTCTCCACGCCAGAAGGAAGTTTTTGTGATGCGATATTACAATCAGCTCCCTTTTAAAAAAATTGCGCAGATATTGGAAAAAAGTCTCGGAACCGTGAAAAGCAATTATTTCTTTGCTATGCAAAAGATAAAAAATAATCTACAAAATCAAAACCTGATCGAATTTCAGGAGTAACTATGAAGTGTATTGATAAAAATATTTTACTCGATTATCTGAACGACGAACTTTCATCGCGAAAGAAAAATCGGATTGCCGCACATCTTTCGGAATGTGAACATTGCAGAAATGAGCTCAAAGAATGGGAAAAGGTGCTGTCTATTACCCGGGAGTTTGTTGATCGGAATGTTCAAACTAATCCTGTCCCGCCACATGCTCATATCACGCAAAGATTTGAGAACCTTCCTCAAAAACAGGATAAACCCATTTGGGCAAGATCCTGGGTAAGACCGGCTCTTGCAACCGTTTCTGTCCTATTTGTTGCGCTGATGATCTTCTTCCTTTCTCCGAGAACGGTGCCTGAAATACAGGAAAATTATTATGTAATCGACAATGTTACATATACTGAAACTGTGTCATTGAGCGATGGATACCTTGATAATCTTGAAACAATGTATCTTCAGGAAATCTATGAAAATGATGAGCTGACACATGATATTCTCTATGGTGATTGGCAGTATTATGAAGATGTTCTGGATAATCTTGATCAGGATGAATTACAAGAATTAATAAATAAAATGTATGATAATAGTATAACATAATTTAGGAGCTATAATGAATAAAAAGTTAGTACTGCTTGTTATGGGATTGTTGATATTTTCAGCAGCTGCATTTGCGCAACCAGGATTCATGCATCCTATGGACGAGCATAAGAAGGTGATCATTCAGCTTAGGAACCTTGAACTTCTCAAGATTCTCGATCTATCCGATGAGCAGAGCATGAGAGTTCTTCCAATCATTAAAGACATTGATAATCTCATGGGCGATTCCTTTAAAGCCCACCATGTGATCATGAATGACCTGGAAATTGCATTGGATAAGAATGATAAAAAGGAAATCGCCAAGAATATTGACCTTCTTCTTGCCCAGGAAAGTGAACTCGACAAAAATAAATCTGTACTTTACGAAAAACTTCGAAATGAACTTGGTGAAGAAAAATTCGGGCGCTACCTTCTCTTTATGCAGAGCTTCGGAAGAGATCTGCAGGACAAGATCAAGATGATGAAGGAAGGAGATATATTCCAGGATCATCCTAAGAAGGATAAGAACAAATAGTAGTATTTATCTTTTATTTATATGAATGTCTGAAAACTGTGCGCTCTGAAATATACTGACTTTTTTCCGTTTCATCAGCTCGAGGATCGCAAGAAAGAAAGCAATTAGTTCAATCCTGCTACAATTTTTTATGAGGTCGGAAAAGAGAATTTTTTTATGCTTGCGAAGGAGTTTTGTTAACTCTTCTATTTTCACTTCCACTTTGTACTCATCAAGAGAAATATCTTCAGATATCTCCTGTGGTTTTTGAATGATGTATTTTTGCAGAACCTTAATAAGATCGTAGAGGTCGATATCTTTCTGTTCCAATTCATAACTCACTGCCGACTGCTGTATTTCTTTTCGTGCATCCTCGTCCATTGACCTGTAAAAATAATACCTGTTCTCTTCAGCAAGCTCGGAAAGTATCTCTGTCGTTTCTTTTACCTTCTGGTATGCAAGGAGATTATTCACAAGCTCGGTGCGCGGATCTTCCAGATCTTCTTCTACCGATCTTGGCAAAAGTGAACGTAGTTTTATCTGAATAAGGGTTGCCGCCATTTCCATGAATTCGCCTTCTATAGAAATATTTAAATCTTCCATCACGGCAAGGTACTTGAGATATTCCTCCAGCATAAAAGCGATCGGGATGTCGTAAATATTGATTTTATGTTTACGTATGAGATAAAGAAGAAGATCGAGGGGACCTTCAAAATTGGGCAATTTGATATTATACTTGTCGTTTTGTTCGGCTTGAGTTGACTGTTCTGTCATATTTTATATCGAAACCCCGGTCAACAATCTCACAAAAAATCTGATGGGAGGAAGAATAACTCCACCAATAATATTTAAACCCGCAAAGTTACTGATCAATATTATCGCAATAAATAGGAACATCCCCTTTCGTTCAAACTTTTGATATTGGAAATATAACCTGTCAGGAAGAAGTGCGCCGAATATTTTTGATCCATCAAGAGGTGGAATAGGAATAAGGTTGAACAATCCTAATGCAATATTAATAAATATTGTATAAAATATTATCATAATAAAGATATTTTGTGATGCTGTGGGTGAATAGAGGAGATTAAAAATAATGCTGAAGGCAATCGCACTGATAAAATTTGCCAGAGGTCCCGCAAAGGACACGATTGCTGTATCCCTTTTGAAATTTTTAAAATTATATGGGTTGATCGGAACCGGGCGTGCCCAGCCGATCTTTGCGATAAAAAGCATTATTGTGCCGATGGGATCGAGATGTTTGAGAGGGTTGAGTGTCAATCGTCCTGCCCTTTTTGCAGTATCATCTCCAAGTTTATATGCGGCATAGCCGTGGGAGAATTCATGAATGGTTAATGCAAAGAGCACGGGAAATATCAAAATAAAGAATTGCTGTATAATATTCATATTAGAAATGTATGCTGTGCTGTTGCAGTGTCAATTTTTTCAATGCCTCCCATGACAAATGAAAATATTGACATTGCATATACCCTCACGGAATGTTGCTTTTCGCAATAAAATAATAGCCTTTAAGGAGACACTATGCAACTACAGCAAGCGTTTATTTCCACAGCGAAAAAATTCTCCAAAAAGATCGCTCTCTACGATCAAGCTACAGAAAAAGATATAACCTTTGATAAAATGCTCATCGCCTCTCTAATCCTCACAAAAAAATTTGCTGCATATCCTGGTCAGTTTATTGGAATAATGATCCCGACCTCTGCAGGATGTATGCTTTCAATAATCAGCTCTTTAATGTGTGGGAAAATACCCGTTATGATAAATTATTCTACAGGAGCAGCAAATAACTGTGTGTATGCTCAGGAAAAATGCAGCTTCAAGACTATCATTACGAGTAAAAAACTTTGCGAAAAACTCAATATTGAGTTTGTGCCCGGCATGGTCTACCTTGAAGATATCATGGCATCCCTCACGACCGGAGACAAGCTCAAAGCTGCACTTCGCTCCAAATTGCCAACAGGTATGCTTCAGAATTCGGTTCACCATGGTGATGAAGATGAAACTTCGGTCATACTTTTTACAAGCGGGAGTGAAAAGGATCCAAAGGCAGTACAGCTCACTCACAAGAACATCTTTCACAACATCAAAGCGTGTGTCGAAGTATTCGAATTTACCCATGAAGATATCTTTTTGGGAAACCTTCCCCTTTTCCATGTATTTGGGTTAACGACCAATTTATGGATACCGATCACGGTCGGTTCTGCTGTAGTTACACATGCAAATCCACTTGAATATAAAAATATTGTTGACTCAATAAAAAAATACAAGATCACAATTATGATAGGAACTCCGGCATTCTTCTATGGATACCTGAAGCGTTCCCGATCCGGCGACTTCTCAACAATTAGAATTGCATGCGCTGGTGCAGACAAACTGACTGCTCAGGTGCGCGAAGGGTATAAAAAACTTCATGACATTGAACTCCTTGAAGGATACGGAGCCACAGAAACAAGTCCCGTTGTGTCTGTGAATGTTAAGGAAGCGAATAAACCCGGCAGTATCGGCAAACCTGTTCCCGGGGTTCAGATAAAAATTCTCGATAGGGAAACCGACGAAGAACTTCCTCGCGGCAAAGAAGGTAAGATCATGGTAAAAGGTGATCTTGTTATGAAAGGTTATTATGGAGATCTTGAAGAAACCTCTCTACGCATTCACAACGGCTGGTACGACACAGGTGACATGGGTGTTATGGATGATGATGGATTTCTCTGGCATCGGGGACGCCTGCGCAGATTTGTGAAGATCGGCGGCGAGATGGTCTCTCTGGTAAAGGTCGAAGACGTACTTAATAAATTGCTACCCGACAATGTGATTTGCTGTGTCGTTGATGTCCCTAATCCCACAAAGGGCGCAGATATCGTCGCAGCACTTACCACCGCCGAAGTCGATTTCAAAAAAATCAAAAAACAAATGGCAAAGGAACTTCCTTCCATTGCTATACCAAAAGAATTCCACGTTATCGAGGATATCCCAATGATGGGAACCGGCAAAGTAAACTTCAGAGAAGTCGAACAAATCTGCCGCGATTACCAAGAAAACGGCAAAAAAAAACAAATCATAATACATATAATGGAGAAGAACTGAATGGCAAAATCTCAGGACAAAAAAGCTGAATTAAAAGTTAGAAAGAAAAAGAAATCCGTACTTCGTGAATGGGTCGAAGCAATAATCTTTGCCGGCATTGCCGCACTTATCATTCGAACGTTTCTGATAGAGACCTTCCTTATACCCTCCGAATCTATGGAAAGCACTTTTCTAAAAGGTGATCAGCTTGTAGCAAATAAATTTGTTTACTGGTTCCGAGAGCCAAAGCAGTTCGAGCCCGTAATATTTAAATATCCCTATGATCCCTATCATCCGGAACCTGCAGAAAGATATGCAAAGCTGATACGCCCAATCTATTGGGACAAGAAAAACTTCTTCTTCAAATTTTATAATCGTAGAAACTTTATTAAACGTATTATTGGAGTACCAGGCGACACCTTACAGATCATAGACAAAAATATATATATTAACGGGAAGTATAAAAAAGAAGATTATGCCCAGCATACTGATTTCAGGATCATCCCACGTGAGCAGGGGCGTCTGTATATTAATAATGAATTCATGGGAAGTAGGGATAATTTCGGTCCAATTGTCGTTCCGGATAGCTCGTATTTTGTCATGGGTGATAACCGGGATAACAGCAATGACTCCCGCTACTGGGGATTTCTTGAACGGGAATATATAAAAGGTATTCCCATGATCATTTACTTGTCAATGGGGGATCATCATAAGATCAGGTGGAACAGGATACTTAAAATCCCGAAATAACAGTATCGTATTAAAAGCTTGTTTTCACCCGTGAAAGAAATTTCTCTCTATATACACATTCCATTCTGTACCAGGAAATGTAACTATTGCAATTTTTACTCTGTTGCATATAATGCAAAACTGGCTGAAAACTATATTCGATCACTTACAAAAGAAATTTCACACTATAAAAATAAAAACTACACATTAACATCTCTCTACGTAGGCGGGGGAACACCTTCTCTTTTATCATTTCCGCTTCTCTTCCCACTCTTTTCTGCCATCAATGACACTTTTACTATTTCTCCAGAGAGTGAAGTAACCATCGAGGCAAATCCCGCTTCAATTACAAAAGACAAAGTCCAAAACTGGAAAACTCTTGGCATCAACCGCGTGAGTATTGGCGCACAATCATTTGACGACGCTGAGTTAAATATTTTGGGAAGACTGCATACTTCGAATGATATCCAAACTGTAGTGGAACTTGTGAAAACTCATTGCACTGAAAATATTTCCCTTGATTTGATGTACGGGATTCCCGGGCAAACACATGAAACATGGATGAAAAGTCTGCAAAAAGCAGTTGAGCTGAAGCCAAAGCACATATCCTCCTATTGCCTTTCTCTTGAAAAGGATACACCCCTTTTTTATGCGCGGGATCTCTATACATTTCCTTCTGAAGATCTACAAAAAGAGATGTATTATTCGATGTTATCATTTCTTGAGGAGAATGGCTTTCATCAGTATGAAATATCTAATTTTTCAAACAAAGGATATGAGTCCCGGCATAATATTTCATATTGGAAGGGAAAGGAATATATAGGATGCGGAGCTGCAGCGCATTCATTTAATAATATGATCCGCAGAGAAAATATATCGGATGTGGAGCGCTATATTAACAATATTCAAAATAAGCAATCCGTATGCAAGAACTCAAAAGTTATTCCAGAAAGAGAGTACATCTCGGATATGATTTTTCTCGGTCTTCGCATGACAAATGGTGTACCTCTGCATTATCTGAAAAGTGAATTTTGTTTTGATGTCATTGCCGAATATTCTGATGTAATAACCAAGTTTTCAAAGCTCGGATATTTGACAGTTGAGAATGAGCATCTGAAACTTACCAAAAAAGCACTGTTTGTGTCTGACGAAATTATAAGCGAGTTTGTATAAATGAAAATAATAGCGATCTTTGTCCTGATTGTCTTCATTCCTTTTTTCTTGTATTCGGAAATTCTTATTCCAATGGATTTCTCCCAGACCGACCACCTCAAAGCATATGGTGTGGTATATCAAACCCTGGAGAAAGGATATGACAGCAAATGGCTTTTAAATTACAGGGGTGGCTCTTTTTTATTACCCGGCGCCGATGAACTTGAAGCACTATGCCGTATGAAAGGTGTTACATACGAACAAATTTCTCCTATGGATTATCTTGCCATAGAACAGACAATTGAAAAATCCAACATGGATATCGTTCACCTTGAAAAGGCGCCGAAGATCGCAGTGTACACACTTCCGGAAAGTAAAGCCGGACAACTGAAGGGTTTTGCCGGTGAGCCGTGGGATGACGCAGTAACGCTCGCCCTGACCTATGCCGAGATTCCGTATGATACTATCTATGATACAGAAGTTCTTCAGGGCAAGCTCGAAGATTACGATTGGCTTCATCTTCATCATGAAGATTTTACGGGACAGTTCGGGAAATTCTATGCGGGATTTCACAGCACAAACTGGTACAAGGAAATACAACAGATCGACGAAGAGCTTGCTCACAAACTTGGATTCGAAAAGGTATGGCAACTCAAACAAGCAGTTGTGCAAATGATCCGCGAATATGTGCGCAATGGGGGATTTCTCTTTGCAATGTGTGCGGCTACCGACACCTATGATATTGCTCAGGCAGCGTACGGGATCGATATATGCGATGTGCCTTTTGATGGTGATCCTATGGATCCCCAAGCCGAACAAAAACTCGATTTTGACAGGACTTTTGCGTTTGAGAATTTCTCTCTTGTGAAGAATCCTTATGAATATGAATTTTCAAGTATCGATGCGAGCAATTATGCACAAATCCGGGGCGCTGAAGCGGACTATTTTACACTATTTCAATTCTCCGCAAAATACGATCCTGTGCACACGATGCTCACACAATGCCACGTAAATGTGGTGAACGGCTTTCTCGGACAAACCACTTCTTTTCATAAGGAATTTGTAAAAAACAGTGTTATCATACTTGGAGAAGTCGAAGGAGCAAACGAGGTAAAATATCTTCATGGAAATTTTGGACGAGGAACATTTACTTTTTATGGTGGGCATGATCCCGAGGATTATCAGCATCGAATTGGTGACCCTCCTACACTTCTTGAGCTCCATAAGAATTCCCCGGGCTACAGGTTGATCCTTAATAATATTCTCTTCCCTGCAGCAAAAAAGAAGAAACTAAAGACTTAGCAAATTATTTGATTTGTTTCCTTTTATTAGATTTTCATTGAGTAGATCATGAATAATTTTCATTACTCTTTCATCATCTTCATCCAATATCCCGATCACTTCCTGAGATGAAATTTCCTTCTTCTCGAGCATGATATCCAAAATTTTACCCCTGATCTGTCTGTCGGATCCTATGAATTTTGATTGCTTTCTGTAGTGCCTGCTTTTATAATTCAGGTTACCGATTTTTCCCTTGATATAAACACCGTAATCCATAAGCGCCGAATACCACTCACATGGATTTTTTTCATCCAAAACCTGCGCGCTGATTTCGAGAAGCTCTTTATCATCCACCTGTACTTTATCGGCAAAAAAATGATGTATCAGGACCGTTCTGATATTTGTTTCGAGAAATACGACAGGTTGATTAAAAGCAAATGCAGCTAAAGATCGGGCTGTTGCATTTCCTATTCCCGGCAATTTCTCCAGTTCATGGACAGATTCGGGCAGCTTTCCGTTATGATTAGTAACAACTATTTTTGCGATTTCATGTATCCATTTTGCACGACGATTATACCCGAGCCCCTTCCATTTTTCGAGAACTTCAGTGAATGATGCTTGTGACAGTTCTTCAAATGATGGAAATGCATGTATAAATTCTCTATACTTTTCTATGACTCTCTCTGTTTGGGTTTGTTGCAGCATTATCTCAGACACAAAAATACAATAGGGATCTTCGGTTCTTCGCCAGGGAAAATCGCGGGTGTGGTTTTTATAATATGAGTATGCTTCTTTTTGGAACTCAGCTTTCTTCGTGGGTGTTATTTTCATCGCGTTGTTTCTTTCTTGCATGCCTTTTTACGAAAATCCCGATCCTGCAATAACTCAAATAGACGCCTGTTCCCAGCAGTATCCCAAACAATGCACCTCCTAATATATCAAGAGGATAATGAACGCCGACATATATGCGGGAAAATCCTATCAACAAAGCAAAGCCAAAGTAATATCCGGCGTATTTATTGTAGAAACAAGAGAGTACTGTGGCAGCTGTAAACATATTCATTGCATGGTTGGATGGGAACGAGAATGAGGTTTTCATGCCAATAAGGAATCTGCCACCTCCAATATAAAATTCAGGATGACAGGGACGCAGCCGGCCAAAAAGCGGCTTAAAAATTCTGTAAGCAATAAGATCGGAGAGGGCAACGGCAATGAGTACAAGGGCAATAATACCAAGAGCTTTCTTTTTCTCCTTGATGACAAAAAAGACCATCGCTATCAGTGCGATGATCAGCCAATTCCTCGGTTCGGTTATGATTGGAAATATTTTATCAAAAAAAGAATTTGATAATGTATTATTTATAAACAGGAAGACAGACTTATCAACCTGAATGAGAAATTGCAGCATCTGAGCAGAAGGATATCTTTAGTTGATCTGGCACTCTTGAATTACTGCAAATTTAGAAGAAATAGTTGCAGTCGTTTTAAAATGCTCATTTGCCTGAACAGTTTTCTCAGAGATTATTGTCGCCTGTACTGTTTTCCCGGCAAGTGTTGCGAAATTTTCCTGTGGAATAGTATAGCTTCCCGTATCGACACTGTCTTCTGGAATCTCAACGTACACTGTTCCCGAGCCGGAGTCGTCTTCGTAGAAAAATTCTATGCTCATGGGATAGTCTGGTATAATCTGTTCCCAGGTTACCTGTATGCTGTCCGTATGGCTAAAGGTTGCCGGAATATTGAATGTATGGAGATCCTGGAACTGTGTCCGCACCTGAGAATCATAGGTGTCCCCATTGCTCATTGTGACTGTCATGGTATAATTTGTATTCAAGTAAATTGGATAATCTTCGCTTGTTTCGTAATAAGGACCACCGGTAATTAAATATTCCAACGTAAGATCTGTGCCATTAATGGCTACACCGCCACTCTTAATTCTTACAAGATTCAGATTTTTATCAAAGAGAAATCCGATGGCTTCACCTGTGAGAGTTTTAGAATTATCATAGGTTCTCTCAACTGTGAGTGTCGGAGAAATTTTTGAAGGATCGTTAAGTGGCTCGTCCGAGAGCGGCGAATCGCAA
The DNA here is from genome assembly GCA_964447485.1 of uncultured Candidatus Cloacimonadota bacterium. Lineage (GTDB taxonomy): Bacteria > Cloacimonadota > Cloacimonadia > JGIOTU-2 > JGIOTU-2 > Celaenobacter. The sequence continues at coordinate 11,001 of CAYUTH010000049.1, forward strand.
TTTGTAAGCATTAAAGATGATACAAATAATATGATTCCAATCAATACTTTTATATACTTTTGCATAGTTAACTCCAGTTTTTTGTGTTTATAAGATTTTTGCCTTCAAATCCGTCAAGAAATTAGTGTTACAATACTATATAGTTATAATTCTTTGACAATTATTCATTATTCAAAAAAAAGAAGTTGAAATATTTTATCAGGATGGTCACACCATGTCACAGCCCATTGAAATTTATAAATATATGGATGCAAGTCGTATTATTGATATAGCGTCTGACAGTAAAAATGATGCACTGAAAGAACTCTCGAAAGTAATAGGAACAAGTGATATGATCTCAGATGAGCAGATCTTTTTGAAGAAGATCTATGAAAGAGAAAAACTGATGAGCACCGGCATTGGATACAGCATTGCGGTTCCTCATATCCGTGATGCATCTGTAAAAGATTTTGTTATCGCACTTGGCAGAAAAGCAGAAGGGCTTGATTATGAATCTATCGACAACAAACCGGTAAAACTTATATTCATGATCGGGGCATCAGAAACACAGGATAAGGATTATATCCGCCTTCTCTCACGGTTAGTGCTGCGATTAAAAAATAAAACTTTTATGGACAACCTGCTTAATGCGGCTACTCTCGAAGAAATTTACACTCTCATCAAGGATCAAGATTAAATGGGGACTACTCCTTTTTTATTTCTTTTCCTTGGAATATCGCTTATTGCCGCACTCATTTTCTCAAATGGAGCAAAACTCCTCAAATCACCTCTGATAGTCGGGTATATCATTGCCGGAGCTCTTCTCGGTCCCAGTGTTTTCAATCTCATATCCTACGACCAGATACAATCCCTTGAGATCATAAATGTACTCACGCTGTCTCTTATTGGTTTTGGAATCGGTGGGGCTTTAAGATGGAGTGAGGTCAAGAAGCTGGGAAAAGTAATTATCTACACCCTGTTCTTTGAATCTTTCGGAGCGTTTATTTTTGTCGGTATCGCACTCAGTGTTTTGCTCAAGAGTGTTCCTCTGGGCATAATATTTGGCGCGCTTGCCGTTGCGACAGCACCTGCTGCGACGGTCGAAGTCGTTCGGGAATACAAAGCCAAAGGCACGCTCACTACCACTTTGTATGCTGTTGTGGGACTGGATGATATCCTCGCACTCATTATTTTTATCATTGTTCTTCCTATTTCGCTGATCTTCCTTGGTGACACACAAATGGGAGCTTCGGCATCGATACTTGGCGCTCTTGGCACTGCCGGTCTGGAAATGTTTCTCTCGGTTGTTATTGGAGTAGCTATGGGATTTATGATGATGCTCATAAGCAGACGTATCCATGACAGGGTAAAACTGCTCATATTTTCATTGGGTATCATCTTGCTGAACTGTGGTATAGCCGAAGTACTCGTGCTTTCACCCATTCTTTTGAACATGGCAATGGGTATTGTGGTCATTAACTCAAAACCAATTAGTGCAAGAAAGATATTCACCGCTCTTGGAGATTGGTCTCCTCCTGTGTATGTCTGGTTCTTTGTCCTTGTCGGTGCCCGGTTGGATCCTTCATTATTAATCAAATTCGGGTTGCTTGCAATTGTGTACATTGTCGCCCGTTCTTCCGGCAAATGGGTGGGTTCTTATGTTGGCGGTTCACTCTCACACGCCACAGAACCTGTGCGCAAGTATCTCGGTTTCTGTCTGCTTGACCAGGCAGGTGTCGCGATCGGGCTTGCTCTCGCAGCATCAAAAACCCTGGAAAATCTTGGTATGACACTGTATGCCAAGCAGATAATCAGCACTGTGACAGCGACCACTTTTCTTGTCATGCTTGTCGGTCCCTTCTTCCTTAAATGGGCTTTGTTCAAATCCGGCGAAGCAATGCTGGACAAAGGAGAATAATTTTAGGAGAAAATCATGTATATGATTTTACAACTTTATAAGGCGAAATATTTAGACGATGTTATGATGGCGCTGGCTGAAGCGGGAGTAGAAGACACGATCGTTCTGAGTGGAGAATCCATGAGTCACAAAATGACGTTCAGCATGCCGCTGTTTGCGGGATTCCGTAATACTTTTGGTTCTGAAAAACAATTCACAGACATTATTATGGCAATTGCAGATGAAGCTCAGATCGATTTTATGCTCGATGAGCTGAAGCGTTCAGATGTGAAGTTTGTAGATGATAAGATCGGAAATATAGTGCTGCTACCAATCCTGAAGACCATATAGCTTTTATGAAAAAAACCTTTAAGAAAAACAAAACAGAGTTACAAAAATATTGGAAAAATTATATCTTCCAAAGTGTGATTGCCACCTTTTCTATTTTTATC
>CAYUTH010000050.1:0-13273 GCA_964447485.1 uncultured Candidatus Cloacimonadota bacterium
AGTAATTATCTTTTTTGTTTTGAGGATCAAGTTCACAAAAGCACTCATCATTTCTCTGAGCTGCAACCTGGCATCATTTCTGCTTGGCATATATGTGCTGTAGTACAAGAACTTGAGATACGTATTTGATAATTTTGGTGACTCAAAAAATAGTAACAAGGATTTGAAACAGATTATTTGAAAAATTGTTTTTGGTCACCATTCTCTATGTTAACAGAAAAAATTAGAGAGGTTGAAAAGAAATGAAAAAAACTATTTCACTTTTATTATTTTTACTTCTTCTTACAAATTTGGCATGGAGTTGGGAAATTTTAATGGAAGAAGGTTTTGAAGGATCTTTCACTCCTGCTGGATGGACAAATCAGAGTTATGGAGATCATGAATGGCAACAAACTAGTTCAAATGTCCATACCGGTGAATGTTCTGCTTTTTATAGCGGTAACACGAGCGATGATAATTACGCTTTTTTTATCTTACCTGTGATTTATCCCCCCTCATTAAATAAACCAGTGCAGCTGGTTTATTGGGAATACGTTGAAAATCCAGGCGATTATGAACAACTTCAGATAATTTTTACTGAAATACCGCAAGATTTTCATAGCTGGACTACCTTGGATGCTTATAATGGAGTAGAAACCTGGACTGAAAAAACTTGTGGTATTCCTGCTCAATTCAACGACAATGATAATTTTCAAATCGGTTTCAAATATAGAGAACGTACTGGTTCATTACCGCCTGTTTGGTATATAGATAACGTACGAATAGAGACTTTACCCAGAAACGCTCCCGGATTACCTCATGACCCAATTCCTGCTGATGGGGCAACTGATATTAGCACTACCGGAACTCTTGAATGGCAATTCGGGTCTTACACTGACAATTATGTGCTGTGGTTTGGTGAAAAAGATAATATGAGCCAGGGATTTTATGAAAATGCTCACACTTACAGCCCTTATAGTTATTCAGTTTTGAATAGTGGAACCGAGTACGAATGGCAGATTATTTCATATAATCATGATAACTTAACAACTGAAGGACCTGTGTGGAGTTTCACAACTGAATCAGGAGCAATAACGAGCTTTCCTTATACAGAGGGTTTTGAGAACTGGTCAGGCTCACCTTTTGCTCCGGTAGGCTGGACTGTGCTCGATCTGAATTTAGATGGTACTTGGGGTAAAGGTACATCATCTCCCCATTCCGGATCTTCTAAAGCTTATTCCAGCGGAGGAGAGGATGATTGGCTGATAACTCCTCAGTTTGGATTATATGATGCTACAGGTTACAATCTTAAATGGTGGGATAAAACCTCATTTTCTAATGATTATGAAGTCCTGGTATCGACAGAAACAAATGATCATGAAGTTTTTTTGGAAGAAGCCCTGGGGACATATAATATTACAAATTCAGGATGGGCTCTTCACACATTAGATATTAGTGATTATTGTGGAGATGAAATTTACTTAGCTTTCCATCAGACCAATTCAGATGGTTATGGATTGAGCATTGATGATATGGCAATCGAAGAAATTCCACCTAGTGGTCCAATTTTTTCAATAAATCCAGAAACTAAAGATTTTGGAAATGGTTATATAGACCAAAATTCTTTCGGCCAGACTTTCACGATTTCTAATGTAGGTGTTGGAACGATAGAGATCAGTAGTGTAACTCTTGGCGGAACTAATAACAATCAATTTACTCTTACGGATGGCTATAGTTATCCTCACGACCTGGATGAAGGGGAATCGATCACGCTGAGTGTGGCATTTTCCCCAACCTCAACCGGCGATAAAACAGCTTCTTTATCAGTAGAATCTTCTACAAAAGTAAGTCATTCTGCAACGCTCACCGGAAAAGGAATAGAACAAAATTACTGTACGAGCAGCACTGGAACCGGAGGTTATTGTTTTGCTAATAATCTGGCATCAGGAGCACCGTCTGCTCCGAGTTATGACTGGCTGGATATTTCTTCAAGCGAAACGGATGTCTACGACGATCTCACCAATGGTGATGGATATGCCGGTGGAGCTGGAGGATATGAGATCGGATTCACCTTCAATTTTTTTGGAGTGGACTACACAAAATTCTGGCTTTCAGCAGATGGATTTATTTCTTTCGGAGCAGATCACGATTCATATGAAAATCAATATATTCCGACCGCTACTACGCCGAATGCCGAAATTGCCCTTTTCTGGGATGATTTGAATCCGATAACTCCCGTCGTAGATAATGCTGCTATCTATTATCAATCATTCGGAAGTTATTTGGTAATTACATATGAAAATATGGAACCTTATACATCTCCAAGTGCCACAAAATGGTTTACTGCCCAGGCAATTTTATTTGCCAACGGGAACATAAAACTTCAATATAAAGACAAAGGCGCTGATATGCCCATAGATGGCTGTACGATCGGCATCGAAAATGGCGATGGCACTTGTGCTGTGAATTATCACTACAACGATGCTGGCGGACCAATATTTCCAGACGGAAAAGAAGGTGAAATTGCTGTGATGTTTGGAGAAGATGAGGGCAGCTTGCCTGTAATTCTTTCTTCTTTTACTGCAGAATTTTCGAATAATATGCCGACACTCTCTTGGGTAACTGAATCAGAGACAGACAATCTGGGTTGGTATGTATACCGCAATACAGAAGAAGAATTTTCAAATTCTCTGTTGGTCTCAGAGCTCATCGAAGGGTATGGAACAACAACGGAACAGCATTCCTATTTCTTTGAAGATCAAATCGAGAATTTGCTTGAAGGGACGACCTACTATTACTGGCTAGAGTCTATCAATCTTGGCGGAGTTACAAACCATTATGACCAAACTGCATCATTAACTATACCAGATAATATACAACCTGAATTACCAGAAACTCCTATTACAATTGGACTTTATCAGAATTGTCCGAATCCTTTTAAACCATCGTTTTCAACCACAAATATAAGCTTCTACCTTGAAGAAGGAACGAATACTCATGTGAAAATAGAAATATATAATATTAAAGGGGAGCTTGTAAAGACTATATGGAATCAATACACAGTATTTGAAAAAAATCCGATATCTGCTTTCTGGGATGGCTGTGACGAAAATGGAAAACGACAAGCAACAGGCATCTATTTCTACAGAATGCAGGCTGATGGTGATAATAAAGAGATTAAGAAGCTGATTTTGTTTTAATAAAGAATCTCAAATTTAAATTTAAACCCGAATTGAGTTCACAAAAGCACTCATCATTTCTTTGAGCTGCAACCTGGCATCATTTCTCATTGGAATTTATGTGATATAAATAACCTTCGCAACGGTTGACTTGTCCGCCGACTGGCGGAAAATCCTGTGGAGGGTTATTAAATAGTAATTTTTGATGATATTGATTTTGATATTTATTGTTATACATTTTGTTTCTTGACACTGGTGTACTTAATTACCAAACGTTGACGGTATCTTAATAATTGGATTAAAATATGAAGTCCATTAAACGGGTTAGAGTTGGATAATGATTAATATCGCAAAATTGGGACAAGTTCGTGGACACACCTATGTGGGAGGTATCCCCGACCTTTTTGGTAGATTTATTGGTAATATCCCCATACTTGTTCGTGGACACACACATTATGCCTATTTGTAGTAGTGTGGAATTTAAGTTCTTGACCCAAGAAATATTAAATATTTTTGATAAGTATGATTGAAGGAGATAGTAAAATGATAAAAAAAAGCGCAATTTGAAAAATTGGAGATTCAATGACTAAAATAAAAAAAAATTATTCTTATGCCTACTTATTGATAGGTTTTGTATTCCTTTTTTTTTCCAACGGACGGTGGGCTTTACCGCTTGCGACATTTATAGCTCCAATATTTCTAATACGTTTTCTTAGATTTCATAAGCCTTTAAAAGGATTTGTATTCCTGATCTTTGCCGGATTTATTTCCAATGTCTTCATCTGGAAAGGACAAATTCCAGTGCCAGGTTTTATTTATTATATTATGTCTTTTATGATGAGTTTATTTACAGCTATGGTATTTCTCATCGACAGGATTTATTCACAGCGATTGAAAGGTATTGTTTCAACTCTTGTTCTTCCCTCTGCATTTGTATTAATGGATTATATTTCTGTTTTAACGAATCCGGGCGCAACATTTGGAGCTTTGGCAACCACACAATCATCTCTGCCTCTATTGCAGCTTCTTTCCATTACCGGTATTTGGGGAATAACATTTATCATTTTCTGGACAGCTTCTACTATTAATTGGCTTTGGGATAATGCTTTTAATAAACAAACATTACGTAAAGTTTTGTTGATGTATGTGATACCGCTCATTATTATCATTTCTTACGGACAGATTCGTTTAGCCCTGGAGTCTACCGAAGGTACCGTGAAAATTGCTTCTGTCAATATCTCAAAGATGGGAATGCAGCATATTTTCAATGACAAACCGGACCCGGTTAATGAACAGATTAATAGCAGCTTTTTGAATAACTGTGAAATTGCCGCTGGGTCTGAAGCGAAAATTGTTTTTGGAAATGAGATAATGCTTAATATGAGATCAGACAAAGAAGATGCATATTTAGAGAAAGCAAAGGCTGTAGCGGTTAGGAACAATATATACATAGGGCTTCCTATGTATATATATCCGATTGAGAATCCAGGGGCAAGACCGATGAATAAGATTACATGGATTTCGCCCCAAGGAAAAATTTTGTTTACATATTTTAAAGCAAAACCCACTCTCGGGGAAGGTTCATATGGCGATGGTGTGATAAAATATTTTGATTCGCCATACGGGCGTATCAGCTCTGTAATATGCTTCGATATGGATTTTCCTAAATTGATTCAACAGGTAAATTCAATGAATATAGATATTATGCTTGTTCCTGGTAACGATTGGAAAGAGATTACACCTTATCATACTTATGCTGCTGCTTTCAGGGCTGTCGAGCAAGGATTTAATCTGGTCAGGTCAGCGTCGCGGGGATTGTCTGCTTCTTTCAATTATAAAGGTCAGGTTTTATCATCTCAGAATTATTTTACATCAAAAGATACACTCTTTTACTCTGATGTACCTATGAAAGGTAAACGCACTATCTATGCTGTTATTGGAGATTTTTTTGCGTGGTTGTGCATCATCTTCTTTATAATAATTAGTGTTATTTTTATTAAACAGAAATCTGAAAAATAGATTAAAGAGAAAATGCCCAGCTACCAACATAAAATATAGTGCATTTGGGAGATGCTACTAAAAATGAAGATGATAGCAATAAATAAACATAGCATTATATTGAAAGATATGAGTATAAAAGTGCCAAACACACCATATTCAAATCGTTGAATAATTTTTCTATTAACTGGAGAGTAATTTAATGAAATGAGATTGATTTCTGAAAGAATAGGCATAACACACAGCTCCACAGCCAAGCAAGAAGAGAAGCAAGTAGAGCGTGGCAGCTGCCAAACATTAGTGGTAATATTGTAAGGAGATAAATGAAAAACTCACGCATATTAAGAATTATAGTTTTCTATATAATTGCAATATCATTATCCAACATATTTCGATTTGATATATTTAATTTGAATTCAATATTAGATAAACTCCCTGCTTATACTCTAATCTTATTAAGCCCATTAGGAGCGATAGGCATAATAATCGGAGCAATTATTTCAATTAGCCTGCTAAAGAAAAAACGTAAAACCAATATGTCAATTTGGGGTACATCTAAAAAACTAAGTATCCTAATGAGTCTTGTTCCAATTACTTTAATGTTAATTATTGGCGTTACAAATTCTAAAGGCATTAATACTCATTATTTTGGACTAATCGGAGCAGTAGCAACATTTGTCTATTGTTTCTCTGAAGAGATCGGTTGGCGTGGTTATCTTGAAGATGAATTATGGGAAATAAAACCGTTAATCAAATATACGTTGATTGGTTTTTTATGGTATATATGGCATTTGAGTTTTATTAATGATTTTTCCATTCTTTCAAATTTATTGTCCCTTGGAATCCTGATTTTGGGAAGTTGGGGGATTGGACAAGTTGCTATGAAAACAAAATCAATTATTGCTTGTACTTGTTTTCATTTGCTGGTAAATATTATGATGTTTAATCCAATTATTAGAGATGGAATTACAGGTAGTTCAAAACTAATAATTCTATTTGTGAGTATAGGAATTTGGATATTTGTGTTAAGCATGTGGAACAAAAACAAAAAGAATTTGGTCATCAAAAAAGCATAAGCAGTTTGGTTTAAGTTTGATTAATAGAACCCATAACAAGCGTGTCGTCGGTAGAGTTGGTCAGTGCTCTTTGTTTCCCCGATATATCGGGGCGATTCAAACGGCTGGTCAGTTTGTTCACGTCGGAATCCTGCTGATTCCGCCGCACACGCCAAACATTAGTGACAACTTAAAAATATAAGAAAAGAAATATATATTTTCACTTCTTACTCTTCTCCCAAAATTCCCTTGGAGAAATTATCATAAGATTTTCATTTTTGTGTAAATCTAATAATTTTTTATCTCCGGTCACGAAAACCTCTGCTTTTCCTTGAATCGCACAGCTTAGGATTTTACAGTCATTTTCATCAATTCCATTTATTGTTATAACATGTTCGGACTTCACAAATATCGAATCAGATTGTAATAGAGAGATAAATTCTGAGATCAGTTCATCCGACAATTTAATCTTGTTTTTGAGATTTCTTTGGAGTTCTTTAATAAGTGGTTCGCATACGACAAGCTCATGAGATGTCAGAACTTCTCTCATCACATCAGTACAGAGTCCCCTCGAGGCAACTGCGCTGATCAGCACATTTGTATCAAGAAATACTTTCATGAAATATCCGCAAAAATATCCTCATCCGTCAAGTAACCGCGCGCTTCTGCAAAGGGCATGATACGCTTTCGCAACTCTTCAAATTGCTGAAGACGAAGCTGCCTGCGCAGAGCTTCTCTTGCGACTTCACTGCGATTTTTTCCAGATTGTATGCTCACCTTTGCAAGCATATCATCGAGTTCCTTATCGAGACGCAATGTAATTGTTGTTGTTTTCATGTGTTACAATGTAAGACAAGCGATAAATTTGTCAAAAAAATATTATCAAAAATTATCTTGTCACAAGTCGAAGAGCTTGTGATAAGTAATTCACACTCTTTTTCAACTTAAGACATGCTCTCCGACATGTCTCAAGTTTTCACATAAAAATTTTTTATTCTGACCCGTTAGTGGTTGGATAAGCTATGCTTCCGCCAGATTTTTCACAAAAAAAAACCCCGAAATTGCTTCCGGGGTTGATGTATTTTATAGGAAATGTTTATTCAGACATTTTCTTATAGAAATCGTATCGTTCTTTTGCTTCTACTGCAGCACGCTTGAAGAGCACTTCTGCGACTTCTGGATATTGCTGCTGCAATGTACGATAACGTATCTCGTTTTCGAGGAAGGTTTCATATTCGGCTTTGGGTTCTCTTGAATCGAGAATAAGAGGATTTTTTCCTTCTTTTGCGAGGAGTGGATTGTACCTGTACAGAATCCAGTAACCGGTATCGACTGCGAGCTTTTCTTCCTGCTGGGTTTTCGTCATATCGAATCCGTGATTGATACAGGGCGAGTAAGCAATGATCAGCGAAGGTCCTTCATATGCTTCTGCTTCGATCATAGCTTTGATTGCCTGGTTCGCATTCGCGCCCATCGCAATCTGTGCTACATAGACATACCCGTAGGTCATAGCCATTCTCCCAAGATCTTTTTTCTTGGTCCTTTTACCAGCTGCAGCAAACTTTGCCACAGAACCGGTCGGAGTTGCCTTTGATGCCTGACCGCCGGTATTGGAATAAACCTCTGTATCGAGTACGAGCACATTAATATTCTTATCAGCTGCCAGCACATGATCGAGTCCGCCATAGCCGATATCATATGCCCAGCCGTCGCCACCGACACTCCAGATACTCCTTTCAACAAGATAATCCTTCAACTCTATGACTTTTTCTAAGAAGGGTTTCAGTTCGGGTTGAACATTTTTCATCTCTTCAGCCAGCACTTTTTTTATCTTCTTCGCGACCCCTTTTGATTCATCGGACACCACGTCCCAGAGCTCCTGATTCTTTATCAGTAATTCTCCGAGTTCTGGTAAAATCCCAATATCTTTTTCCAGCAATTTTTCAATATTTGCTTTCAGCTGTTTCCTGTTCGCGTTTACTGCAAGGCGCATACCGAATCCGTATTCAGCATTGTCTTCAAAGAGTGAGTTCGCCCAGGTTGGACCCTGTCCTTCTTTATTTTTACAATAAGGAATTGTCGGGAATGTGCCGCCATAAATTGACGAACAACCTGTTGCATTTGCGATGATCATTCTGTCGCCGAAGAGCTGAGTCGCAAGTTTGACATACGGAGTTTCTCCGCATCCTGCACACGCACCGCTGAACTCAAAATACGGCATAAGGAACTGGCTTCCTTTCACGGTGTCCCTTCTCACACCGTCAAGGACATTATCAGGAAGATCATCAAAGAACTCGACCATTCCGGATTCACCTTTTGCACGAGCTTCTTCGATTGGCACCATCCTGATTGCTTTCTCTTTTACCGGGCAGGTTGCAACACAATTTCCACAGCCCACACAGTCCTCGACATACACCTGCAATCTAAATTGAAGATCTCTGTCATTCTTGGTTTTGGACGGTACTGTAACAAATCCTTCAGGGGCATCTTTCAGATCTGCTGGGGCAATCTGTTTGGGTCTGATCGCTGCATGAGGGCACACGAGTGAGCACTGGTTGCATTGAATACAGAGTTCGGGATACCATTGGGGCACAAAAGGAGCTACACCACGTTTTTCCAGACGAGTCGTTGCAGTGGGGATCTGTCCATCATACGGCATCTCGGATACGGTAATTTCATTTCCACGATTATGCATGATCGGCTTGATAACTTTCAGTTCAAATTCATCAGCATTATCCGGAATGAGTATAATTTCCGGCGCGGATTTTGTTATCTTTTCAGGGATCGGGACCAATGCCAAAGCATCAGCGGTCTTGTCAACAGCTGTCCAGTTCATCTTCACAATATTTTCACCTTTTTTAATGAAAGTCTTCTTGATCGCATTCTTGATGAGCTGGAGCGCTTCTTTCTCCGGTAACACTCCCGAGATCTTAAAGAAAGCTGCCTGCATGACCGTATTGATCCTGCTGCCCAATCCGATTTCGCGAGCAATGCTGAGTGCATCGATCGTATAAACCTTTATCTTCTTCTCAATAATTGTCTTCTGCATTTTTTCCGTAAGATTTTCAAACACTTCTTCGGGTTTCCAGGTTGAGTTCAGAAGGAAAGTCCCGCCTTCGCGAATGCCACAGAGAATGTCATATCGTCCAATGTAGGATGATTTATGTAGCGCAATAAAATCAACATTGTTCAAAAGATATTGTGACTGTATCTCTTTATTACCAAAACGCAGATGGGAAATTGTGATACCGCCTGATTTCTTGGAATCATATTCAAAATAACCCTGCACAAACATATCAGTATTATCGCCGATGATCTTGATTGAGTTCTTGTTTGCGCCGACTGTTCCATCTGAGCCGTAACCCCAGAATTTGCAGCGGATCACGCCTTCAGGTTCTGCATCGATCTCCTCTATCGGCTGGATCGATAAGTTCGTCACATCATCGACAATACCGACTGTGAAATCGTGGGTGCATTTCCCGTTGAGATGATCATATACTGCTTTGACCATTGTAGGAGTGAATTCTTTGGATGACAATCCGTAGCGACCGCCGATGATCTTGATATCAGTATCTTTGAGTGCAACTGTCACGTCGAGGTACATGGGTTCGCCGATAGCGCCGGGTTCCTTTGTCCTATCGAGCACAGCGATCTTCTTGACTGAAGCAGGAATGACTTTTTTCAAATGTTCGATCGAGAAAGGTCGATAAAGGCGGATTTTGATCGCACCGACTTTTTCTCCGCATTTATTATTCAGATAATTTACAGTTTCTTCAATAGTTTCTGTTGCAGAGCCCATTGCGATGATAAGACGGTCTGCATCAGGTGCGCCGACATAATCAAAGAGATGGTATGAGCGTCCGAATTTCTTTGCAAAGGCATCCATATATTCCTGAACGATCTCAGGAGTTACAATATAGTATTTATTGACTGTTTCCCTGCCCTGGAAATACACATCAGGATTCTGAGCGCCAACTTTGAGCATCGGGCATTCGGGATTCATGGCACGCTTTCGGAAATCCTGCACATATTTCATATCGACCATTTTTGCTATTTCGTCGTAAGGCAGTATCTCAACTTTTTGAATTTCATGTGAAGTACGGAATCCGTCAAAGAAATTCAAGAAAGGCACTTTTGATTTTAGAGTTGCGAGATGAGAAACCACTGCAAGGTCCATTGTTTCCTGTATCGAACCGGCTGCAACAAGCGCAAAACCTGTATTTCGAGCAGACATCACGTCAGAATGGTCTCCAAAAATAGAAAGAGACTGGCAGGCAAGCGAACGCGCTGATACATGAAACACTGTTGGCAGCATCTCGCCTGCGATTTTATGCATATTAGGAAGCATCAGCATAAGTCCCTGCGAAGCAGTAAAAGTTGTAGTCAAAGCGCCGGCAGAGAGTGATCCGTGCACTGCACCGGACGCACCTCCCTCGGACTGCATCTCAACCACATCAAGAGTTTGACCAAAAATATTCTTCCTTCCTTCAACAGCCCAGGCATCAGCCATTTCACCCATAGGTGAGGACGGAGTGATCGGATAGATCGCGGCAACCTCGGAAAATGCATAGGCAACATGTGTGGCAGCAGTGTTACCATCGATCGGTTTATATTCTTTTTTCATTATGCCTCCGAATGATATTTTATAATTTTATTAATTTTTTTATCATATTTATTATAACGTCCTTCAAGAGCATGGCTTTCCCACGTCAATAAATTCTTTAAATTTTTGACAGTTTTTCATGCCCTTTTATTTTTGATTTATATGAAATCTGCAATATGTATCCTTTTTATACTTTTCTTGTGCATCAGCTTTACCAGTGCTGATATAACTCAGACATCCAAAAATAGGATATCAGAACTTGAAAAGGAAATACAAAACACCCAACAGATGATCGAAGAACTCCTTGCTGATAAGAATGTGCAGAAAAATACTATTTATACCCATATTAAAAAATTGAAATCTCTTCAAGCCCAGGTCGATGAGTACCGCAGCCAGAAATACAGAACAGAACTGGATATTGACAGTCTAAAATCTGAGATAATCCAGAACGAGCAGTATTTTGATGAGAACAAGGATATCCTGAATGAACTGGTAGAAAACCTCGCATATGTACATTATAGAAGCACTTTTCTCGATCATAATCCCCTCAACAACTGGATGTCCCGGGGACTCCAGATCTGTGCTCATTCCCTTCTGGACAATCTCGACAGTCTCAGGAACTTTCTTGTACAACATCATGATCTGAGTGACCAGAAAGAGTTGCAGCTGAGAAGACTTCTCTCAAACATCGAGTATACTAAATCTAATTATAATACAATTCTTTCTAAAAAAGAAGCAAACGAACAGGAGCTTTCATTCATAGAACAGATAGAAGGGCAATACCGCAATCAGATCAGCTCCCTGGAGGAAGGAATTACTGCGCTTGAAAATTTCATTGCGCAAAAAGAAGCTGAAAAATACGGCAAGGAATATACATTCTCTTTCAATGACGGCATCATCTGGCCCGTGCATGGAGAGATCCTTCAGAGATATGGTATCCACACAATAAATAATACCAATGCAACGATCAAAAGTGAAGGCATCTACATTCAAACACCCTATGGAAGCCCTGTCAAATCCATTGCTTCCGGTGTCGTTGCGTTTGCAGGTTGGTTCGAGAACAAAGGAAATCTGGTGATCATCGATCATCAAAATGGATTTTACAGTCTCTATGGTTTTAATGACAAACTTGCCGTGCACAAAGAACAGAAGATCGGACAGTCCGAAATCATCGCGTACTCCGGGAAAAATTATCTTATGGACAGTGACGGACTCTACTTTGAAATCCGCAAACTCGGAAAAGCTGTCGATCCCCTCACGTATCTTAATTGAAAAAATGAAAAATGGAAAATTAGTTTTAATTCTTTACTGCGTATGCGGTCAGGCGAATCTACTCGATCTGTGTGGGGCTGCGCGCCATGAAAAGAATGGGACGCAGATTCCGCTAATATAACTGATGAACACTGATAAAGAAAAACATGAAAATAAAAAATAAGTGTAGTTACAACATATTTTGTTAAAGAACTCCTTGCATGGTTGAAGTTAGAGAAAACTGGAGAAAATATTTTTATGATGATTTGCGCTTTATACATGCTGTATTCCTGCTTAAATAAGGATAACATTCTTGTTTATATTTTTAAATTCCTCAGTGTACTCTGTGATCTCTGTGGTTTTATTTTATTATTCTGCGAGAATCTGCTCTATCTGCGTGGGTCTGTGTTCTATAAAAAAGAATGGTGCGATGTACCATGAACTATAATATGACATGAAGAAAATAACCTTTTCAGACACCATCGAGCCTTCTCTTGTTTCACAAGCCGCAGGCATAATAAAGGAGAATGGAATACTCATCCATCCTACTGAAAACCTGTATGGTTTTGGCGCACAAATACACGACATATCGAGCATCCAAAAAATTACAGAGCTCAAGCATAGAAAAACGAACACAAAAGGTTTTGTCGTGCTTGTTTCCGATTACATCCAGCTCGACAGACTCATTTCAGGAGCGAATAAGACCGAGAAAGATCTCATGCAGAAATATTGGCCGGGACCTCTTACCCTTGTACTTCGGGCAAAAAAAGAATTCTGGAAAAACCCGGTCTGTTTCAGAAAAAAGATCGCAGTCAGGATGGTGGGTAACGATATCACGAGAGCTATTCTCAAAGAAGCAAACCTCCCGATCATCAGTACGAGCATTAATATCAGTGGTGAAAAAAGCATTAATGATCCAAAAATCATAGAAGAAAAATTCAGTAATGACGTCGCGGGAATCGTTATTGATAACATCAATAACTTTGGTGAAAAACCCTCAACTATTGTAAAGGTGATAGGAAGAAAAGTTTTCGTACTTCGCAAAGGAGCGATCAACAAACCAAATTCTCTCGTGCTGTAAGAAAGCCCTTTTTTTGCTTTGATCTTACTCAAACATAAACTCGATAAAGTCCTCAATCAAAGAATGGTCCCTGATTTCATACAAAAAAAGGGATGCATTGCTGCATCCCCAAATTATGTTAATTTAT
>CAYUTH010000051.1:0-13083 GCA_964447485.1 uncultured Candidatus Cloacimonadota bacterium
AATTAATAACCTATTTCTTCCCTAAAAGTGTAAACAACGCGTGAAATTCTTACAACTTATATAAGAAACACCATCAGGATTGATCAGATACTGATAATGAGGAACTAAAAAGATTGCTAATATAACATAAAAAACAATGCTTTGGATTAGTCTATTACTAAAAAGACGTATCCAATGATTTATGCTCAGTATATTGTTTTTCCGCATTAACCGTGCCAAAAATTATTTTTAATTTTTTTCTTGGGTGATTGTAGGTTTGGATAGGAATTATTTAAAAAAAATAAAATGGTAAGGAATATCAAGTTTATGATTAAGCCAATGAAGTACTGCGTTTTTAGAGAATCAAAGTCAATTTTTATTTTCATGATACGACTTTTCGACATTTACTTCCCATATATTTTTCTTTGACTTAATCCCATTTACAATATTATCAACAGCAACCATGGCTGTTAGCATTGAATGATCCTGATTATTATACCGATGCATTCCATTTCTTCCTATTAAGAAAAGATTATCAAATTTATCTACAAAATTCTGTAAAACACCAAACTGATTATAGGTGCCAAAATACGCAGGATAGGTTTTTGGCATCTTTATTACAGTAGAGTCTAATACCTCCCCTTTTTCGATTATATCAATTTTCATCAATTCATTTATTGCTAACTCAACAAGCTTATTGTCAGGTTTATTCCATAAATCATCATTTTCATCACAAAAATATTCTAATCCGATCCAGATAGTATCCAAATCTTTCACCATGTAAGGACTCCAGTTGTTAAATATCTGTAACCTGCCAACCTTAACATCTCTTTCTTGAATGTATATCCAATTATCTGGTATATTATTATTAATGGTTTTGATTTTAGTCTTGTTCTGAATTTTAAGCTTATTTAGAAGTAGCCCAACAGTAATAAAGTTCCTGTACATCAAACCATCTGCAATTTTTACTATTTCGTTTGGTACTTTTGGGGAGATCGAATGTATTAACTCATCAACCGGCATCGTAGAAAAAACATAATTCCCATTCTGTTTTTTCTCTTGTTCAGTATTACAATCTTTGATTGTTACTTCTTGGATTTTGCAATTACTATAACTAATTTTAACTATTTCATGATTCAAATATATTTCTCCTCCTTTTTTTTTGATTATTTCGCTCAATTCTTCCCATAATTGACCTGGACCATATTTAGGATACATAAATTGTTCAATTAAACTTGTTTCAGTATTTTTTTGACTAATTGATTTATTGTTGCTAAAGAGATTTTTGAATGAGTGAATAATCGCTTTTGTTATTGACAATCCTTTGATACGTTGTGCTCCCCATTCCGGATTGATCTCATCACATTGTTTTCCCCATACTTTGTAAGTATAATCTTCAAAGAAAGTTTTATAAAGCTCTTTTCCGAACCTATTAATAAAAAAGTCTTCCAGATTTTTCTCGTATTTTATTTTGAAGATTTGTGAAATGAAATAGCTATAGCCAATTTTAATAATTCTAATAAAACCTAGGTTTTTTAAAGTATTAAAGTTTAGGGTTATTGGATAATTAAAAAATTTTCTTAAGAAGAAAATACGTGAAAGTCTATTACGAATAAGCATTACATTATCTTCATTCTCTGGATCTTGAGCATTCTCATTCTCAGAAAGATTCATATTACGCCCAAGTATTATGTCATCAAGTGAAGGTTTACCTTGTAGTGGTAATATTGTTTTCCAGAAATTCATCACCCTGTCTGATTTTGAAAAGAATCTATGTCCACCAATATCAATTCTATTTCCTTTATAATTTACCGTTTTGGATATACCACCAATATCAGAAGTTTTTTCAAAAATAATAGGTTTAATATTTGTTTTTTCTAAAAGTTCGTAAGCAGCCGTAAGACCAGCTGGTCCTGCACCAATTATAACAGCGATATTTTCTTTCATAATAGTTCCTATTTGAATAAAGTAAATTTTCTTATAATAAAGTTCCAAAAAAATATTATGACGGTAGATAATATTTTCGAAAATAAATAATGTATTGCGACTATTTCTGTAAAAAACCAAATTAATAAACCGTTTAAAATTAGTCCGAAAATCCCAATCGCAGAAAAGATGATGAATTCTATCTTTTTATTTTTTATTGTATGTTTTCGAAAAACCCAAATGATACTTAATATATAATTGACCGTTAAGCCAACTAAAAAAGCTATCGTCGCCGAAAGTAAATAATAAACCTTAAGAAATTCAGTGAGGGCAAACAATGTTCCAAAATCAAAAATGAATGCTGTACCTCCGACAAAGAAATAACGAAATATTTGTATTAAGCCATTATCAGTTTTGACTACAAATAATTTGTTGAGAATTTTAGTGATTAATTTCATTTTATTCCGATCCCCTTTTTAAAAACTGTAAAAAGAAGCACAAGATAAGATTTTTTAGGGCTTTATAATTATAATGATATTGTATCGAATTTATAAGAGGAGAATATGCTTTAAAATAATTGGACTTTTCTCTATGTGCATATCCTAATTTAAAAAACAAATCTGCTATTCTCAGATTGACTGCTTTTTTATGTGCCAAATAAAAGGATGGGTTAGTTTTAATGAAGTTTTTTAAAGTCAATATATCAACTTCCGCGTTTTTTTCATAATCCTGTTTGCTAAGACTTCCTTTCCAAACTCTGCGTTTGAACAATTTTTCTCTTACTACACCAGCCTTGAAATGTTGTGCAAGACGAAGAAAAAACTCGTAATCTTCCCCAACCTCAAGATTTTTATCAAAAACACCAGTTTTTTTTAGGCAGGATCTTTTAAATATAATACCGGATGTGATGAGAAAAAAATCCATAAAGAAATCTAATAAAATATCTCCTTCAACCAATTTAATTTTACGCATATAGTCTTTAATTATGTTCCCACCTTTATCAATAAAATAATTATCACAATAGACGAACCCGATATCTGGGTTCCTTTTGAATTCTAATAATTGCTTTTCAATTTTATCTGGCAGCCAGATGTCATCTGCATCCAAGGAGGCAATATATTCGCTGTTCGATTTTATCATTCCAGTATTCCGAGCTGCAGCTGGTCCCTGTTGATGTTGATAATAATAGTTAATTTTACCTGGATATAAATTACGAAATCTATAGACAGTATCCTTTGCATCATCAGTTGAGCCATCATCAATAATTATAATATGTAGGTTTTGATGAGTTTGACGTATGACGCTTTCTATTGCCTTTGCAATAAAAATACAATTATGTGTAGGTATTATCACATCAACATTTGGCATATGAGTAAACTTTGAAAGGCACTTTAACATGTCAATATTATAAAAAAATTTATTAATATATAAAAAAATACTTTACAAATGAATATGCCTCAGAACATTTGCAGTTTGCTAATAATAAAGAAGAAGGTAATAATATGCCAGCAACATTTACACTACCGGATGGTGACACAATACTTATACCTCAAATTAAGAGGATCTCGAAGATATATGCCTATAAGATGGACATGAACCGTGGGGTTGTAAAGAGAATTGAGGATCATAAACAACCCAAGAATGTGTCTGAGCTTGTAAGCATTGAACGTTATATTGATGTTATTGATAAAAGCGATATTGCATCAGATTTTTCATATATCGGTTTTGATATTGTCCTTTTCGATAACGATGTAAAAAGAGTATTCAATGATTTCTATATTGAACTCAAACGGATGCAGGAGCATGAAGATTTCACTTACGAGCACGCAAGAGCTAAACTGCGTGATATAATACGGACTATTGTAACAGTGAAAGAGGACCTTATCACCGCAATTGAAGATTTCTATCAGACTCATGGTACACAGAGGACTTTATAAACACGAATATGAAACTTAAAGTTTCATTTATCCTGCTTTTTTTTCTTGTTTTTCTATCCATTACAGAGTCTGAGCTGCAGTCCCAAGATATACGGATTTTTTGGCAGAAAATATATGAGAATTTTAGCTCTCTAAGAATAAACAACATGATTCCGACTTCGGATAATGGGTTTATTATATCCGGAACAATCTTTGAATCTGAGAAGAATATTGATTGTTGGGTGATGAAGTTCAACCATCTTGGGAGCATCGAGTGGTACAACAAATTCGGTAGTAGTGTGCGGAATGAATGTCCGTATTCCTGTATTCAATCAAAGGATAAAGGGTACATAATTTGCGGTGTACAAAAAGACCGGCAGGATGAAAACTCAAAAGTTTGGATATTGAAAATAGATTTTCGGGGAACAAAAATCTGGGAGAAGATCTATGGGCAGGGAATTAATGATGCTGCATATACTGCGTGTCAAACCAAGGACAATGGTATTATCATAGGCGGCAAGCAATTTGTCGATGAAACACAAAAGGAAGATGCATGGATAATCAAATGCGATAGTGAGGGTGATATTATATGGGAAACCACTTATGGAGGAGTGCATAATGATGTAATTTATTCGATCATCAATACAGATGATTCCGGCTATGCTGCTTGTGGCAAAAGGACAGTTGATATTGACAGATCTGCCGATTTTTGGGTAATTAAATTAGGAGAAGAAGGCGAATTTGAATGGGATAGGTCATTTGGCGGCAGGGGTGAAGATGGCGCATCGGAAATCTTCCAAATGAATGATTTGGGCTTCACTTTTTGGGGAAATATGATCAACAAGGAGACGAATAAAAGAGATACGTGGATCGTTAAATTAAGTAAGGAAGGATATATTGAATGGGAGAAAACCATTGGAGGATTTGGTGCGGAAGTTGCCTCATCAATATTCCATACTCAAGATGACGGTTTCATGATCTGTGGAGAATCAGTTTTTTCTAGCCAGTTCAATAGTAATTTCTGGACACTTAAACTCAATAGCAATGGGGATATTGAATTCGATAACGAATTTGTAGGACCTGGACAGAAACTACTTAGTTTAACTATTCAAGTAAGAGATGGATCGTATATACTCGCCGGCTTTGAAGAACCCGAAGCATCAATTGAGAAAGATTTGTTTTTGCTAAAATTCAAAAGAGTTTTAAACGCTGAAGATTCACTCTACGCAGAAATCGCAGATTATGTAACTTCAGATTATGTCGGGGGTATGTTCTTACCATTGCGCCGTGAGAGGGAATACCATTTTGAACCAATTATCTATTTAACAGATCGAACTAAAATGATCATTAATAAAGAAGATCCTGCACAAATAACATCGATTTATAAAAACAAACACTTTGATCAGGCTTATCAGTATCAGATCCAGAGCGAGACAAAAACACTTAAGGAGTTTAATCAATCCGGCGTGTACAGAGAGATTCCCGTTATCAGATATTACGGAAGATATGGTGCTTTGTTTCCCGGGTGGTCTACACGATACTTACCCAAATACGCAGACCGATACACCGAAAGACTTCTTCCAAGGTGGTCACTGAGGTTTGAAGAACGCACATCTGGTTATAAAGAATTATATGAAACAAATCTAAAAAATGGAGCCGAAATACCTACAGATTTACAGACTACAAGATTTTCATGGCAACAACCAAGTCATTTTACGAGCAATCCTTCTTATACAACGGGTAGTAGCTATGCTTCCCCAACAAAACTAGGAAAACTATTTAATAAACCAGAATATAAAATGTCCGCCACTACACTTGTCCCAATGATCTTCCTCTGGCTGGTGATCTTAGCTGCAATTATTATGAAAATATTATTCTCAATGCGCAAATAACACTCGATGAAAAAACTGTTTCTGTTTTTCCTGCTTTTCACACGATTTTCTATGTCGATTTTAGCTCAGGAGACAATAAAAGCTGAAGAACCCATCATCGATCCGCCAACTTTTCGATCACTTGCATTCCGCTGGATAATTGAAGGAGATGAAGAACTTACAACTTTAGTGCTGGTTCAATATAGAAAAAAAGACACTAAAGACTGGAAATTTGCACTCCCATTGAGCCGAATTGATGGCGATGTGGTTGATAGAGAGCATGGTCCGTTCAAAACAGGCAACCTATTTTCTGGGAGCATTTTACAACTTGAGCCAGCAACACAATATGAAGTTCAATTAAAACTCACCAATTCTGACGGATCGTATAAGGAAAAGACAGTCGAGGTGAGTACCCGCACTCCTGAAGAAAATTTTAAACCACAAAAAGTACTGCATTTGTATCCTGAAAATTATTCCGGTGAAATGCTAAAGCCTTCGTATACAGATCTCAATGAAATACTTAGTAAATTGACTGGCGGCACGCTTGTTATCATTCATCCCGGCACCTACTATGGCACCTATGAGTTCCTTCTGAGTGGATCAAGAAATAATCCTGTTGTTCTGCGCGGCTCTCTGGAAGGTGAAGCAATATTCGACGGAAAAGGAACAGATGGTAAGATCTTTGATGTGTCAGGGAAGAGCTATATCCGTTTTGAAAATATCACAATCAGAAATGGCTTTACCGGCATCAAAGGAAATGACGCTGACGGTATTGTTGTGAAAAATTGCACAATTTTTGATGTGCATTATGGAATTATTTCGTTTACAAAGACAAGAAATTGGGTAATTGCTAATAACCATATAATGGGGCGTGTGGATGACTGGTCAGATAGAGACAGAGTAAAGGAGAAATACGGAACCTGCACAGGCGTGATAGTCGATGGCATCGGGCATGTGGTGTGTTATAATACAGTACATAATTTCTGGGATTGTGTGACGATCAGCAACCTCGAAGAGCCCGAACCCTGGTATGAACCGCACAATATGTGTATTGATTTTTACAATAACGATCTCTATAACGCTGCAGACGATTGCATCGAGACGGATTTCAGCTATTATAATGTCCGCGTGTGGAATAATAAACTCACTAATTCACATGTGGGAATCAGCACACAACCGGTATATGGTGGACCGGTTTATATTTTCAGGAATGCGATCTATAATGTGAAAATTCCTCTCAAGCTTCATAACTGGCCCTCGGGCTTGCTCATCTTCAATAATACTTGTGTCGGTTCTGAGCACGCATTCTGGTCTGACCCTATCTGGCAAAACGCCCAGATAATGAATAATCTATTCCTCGGAGCGAGTTCTTATTCGGTTGCAACCGGCTCTCCAGACGAAAGATCCATTTTGGATTACAACGGATACTACAGAATTCCCGGGCAGGAAAAGATGTTCAAATGGAGTTCGGATAACAGAGAAACTTGGTTCCGCATGTCCGATCTTAGTGAATTCTACAACAAAACAGGACATGAAGCTCATGGTCGCATGGTTGATTATAGTATTTTTAATAATATCGAAGTGCCCGTTGAGGGAACGACCTATGATCCCTCAAAGATTGACCTAAGTCTTTCAGGAAAGGAAGAAGCAATAGATACAGGAGTCTATATTCCCAATATTGCTGATGAATATAAGGGTTCTGCACCGGATCTTGGATGTAATGAATATGGCACTACTCCTCCACATTATGGGCAGTTTGAAAATTTTGTATATTAAATAATTATAATCGAGAGAACAATGAAAAAAATAATTATTACAACAATTTTTATCATCTTCATTTTTGCAAATCTCTTATCTGCTGAACCAATAGATTCAGCCCTTACTAATATTGGATTTTTGCCAATAGATTTAGGTCGTTATAGTCATTTGATCCCTTCAGCTATTATTCGTTCAAAAGCGCAATATGACTCACTCACAGTTGTGTTGAAGGAAAAGCATTCATGGCTGGAAGAAGATCCACCACAAATTGATTTTGAACACTTCATGCTTGTGGGAGATAAGAGTTGGGCTGACGGTGTTGCGTCCTTTTCATATGATGTTCAAAAAGATACTTTAGCCCAAAATGTTATCATTACGATAATCGAACATTATGGCGGCGGACGCGGCATGAATATTTTTTACCACTGGTTCCTCATACAAAAGATGCCCGAAGATTTTTCGATAGAATTCCGCCACGAAGAGGGAGAACCAAAATATCATTATGATGATTAAAACCTGTCCGATCTGCGGAAAGGAGTTTCCCTGCTACGCAGATGATGAAAGAGCATGCTGGTGCGAATCCTTTCCACATATAGATATTGATGACGAATTAGATTGTCTTTGTCCGGATTGTCTCGCAAAAAAAGCGCTCGAACAGGAATAGTTAGATATCCAATTCAAAAGGAGTTTTCATGAAAATCCTCATTGTATATTACTCCCTTGACGGAAATACCCATTATCTCGCCGAAAATCTTGCGGATTGTATTAATGCTGATCTTCTGCGTCTGGTGCCGGTGAAAGATATCAAGAATAATAAAACGAAATATTTTTTCGGCGGCAAACAGGCAGGTTTCAGAAATAAGCCCAAATTAGAGCCACTGACATTCAATCCCGAAGAATACGATGTAATGATCATCGGCACACCGGTATGGGCTTCAACAATGACGCCGGCAGTTCGATCGTTTCTTAGCAATAGTACATTTACAGGCAAGAAGATTGGATTGTTCTGTTGCTGCCGCGGCAATCAGGGAAAAGCAATCACGCATATGAAAGAGCTTCTTGAAGGAAATGAGATACTGGGCACAATAAACTTTAAGGAACCCATCAAAGGTGAAAAAAGCAAGAAAGATGCTGTCTGCAAATGGGCACAAGGTCTTATCGAAACAGCTCAAACTTTATGAATGAAAGATATCCCTTTTGATAAAAATTTTGGCAAATGGTTCATCAACGATGTGCTGCGTGCAATAAGAAGATATGAACTCATTGGGCAGGATGAAAAAATCGCAGTTGCATTATCGGGCGGCAAAGACAGTACGACACTACTCTATATTTTAGCATATCTAAAGAAGTTTTCCGATCTATCGTTCTCACTTTCTGCAGCCCATATTAAGATTGCGGATTATAATACATCAAAACTGAGAGAATTCTGTGAGGAATTACATGTCGAGTATTATGAAGATATCCTCAACTCCAATCATGGGAAAACCATCGAAAACTGCTATATCTGCTCGCGTTTGAAGAGAGGCGCACTGTCCAATTTGCTGGCCAGGCAAGGGGTCAATAAAGTTGCGTATGGACATCATGCAACCGATGTTGCCGAGACATTTCTTATGAACATAATCAAAAATAAGAAACTTGCAGCGCTTACACCCAAAGTAGAAATCGCAGAAAGCCCGATGAAGATTATCCGACCCATGATATATCTCGAAGAAGAGAAAATTTCTAAAATTCATTCTCATCTCAATCTCCCAAATTTTGATATTACCTGCCCATACAAAACTAAGACTGACAGAGATACATATAAAAGAATAATTCAGGATATAAATCAAACACAGCCCGATATGAAATTTTCAAAGAAAGTAATAGAAACTCTCGAAGGCAGTGATCTTAAAGACTGGACAAAAGAATAAACAATTTAACTGTATAACAACATTTTTATTCTTTTGCACATTGAAATACATTATCGGAGGATAAATGAAAAAATACATTTTTTTCATTCTGGGTCTTATTTTTATGAGTACTGCCCTATTTTCTCAATCAAGAATTGATAGTCTTGAGAACGAACTGAAGGATGCATCTGATAAAGAAAAATTGGTATTATTAGAAGAATTAATTCAAAATTATTCGAAAACTTCACCACAAAAATTAATTGATTCTGCAAAGCAAGGTCTGATTATAGCAAAGAAATTGGGGCTGGAAAAAGAAAAAGCAGACTTTCTGGTATTTTCGGGAGATGGATATTTTTTAGAGTGTGATTATGATCAAACATTGAATTGCTATTATGAAGCCTTACGAATTTATGAACAGCTGAACGATATTGATAAATGTGGAAAAATATCAAAAACAATTGCAGACGTTCTTTATGAGACGAATCAATATGATAAAGCTTTAGAATTTTATAAAAAAGCATATGACTTGACACAGAATTTAAATGATAATCTGGTAATGGCCACTATTGCGCACAATATTGCTACCATTTATGCACAAGAAAATGAAGACCCTGTTAAAGCTCTTGAATACTATTTTCAAGCTCTAGAGCTGTTTAAAGAGCTTGGAGCTGAGCAAGAAATTTTTATCACTTTGGCAAATATCGGAAATGCGTACAATTTATTAGGAGAATTTTCAAAAGCATTAGAGTATTTAAACGAGGCTCTTCCAATTGCTCAAAAAATGGGAGATAGGAGGATAGATGCTTCAATTCTCGTAAGAATTGCTTGGAGTTTTTTGGGGAAAAAAGATTTTCAGAAAGCAATTGAATATTATAAAAAAAGTAATGATATATGTAAGAATGACTATCCTGATATAAGGCAGATGAACTATAGGGGTTTATCGGATATTTATTTAGAAATTCAAGATTATAAGAATGCTTATGAATATGTTATTCGAACAATAAAAGTAAGGGACAGTTTATATACTGTAGAAAGTGAAGAAAAGATTGCTGAGATCCAGACCAAATACGAGACCGAAAAGAAAGAACAACAGATCGTGCTTTTGGAAAAGGACAATACCATTGCAGTTATGAAGATAAAGCGGCAAAAGTCCTTATTATTATATCTAACCAGCGGTATTGTGCTGATATTGGCTTTTGTGTTTATTCTGTCGAATCTCTACAGGCAAAAGGTAAAAACCGCTGCTGCCCTTGCTGTCGCAAATGGGAAGCTCGAGGAACTTTCCCGGACCGATCCACTCACAAAACTATGGAACCGGAGATACATGCATGAGATCGTAGAGCGTGAAAGAGTCAGAATAAAAAGAGCGTTCGAACCCTTTTCCTTTATTCTCATGGATATTGATCACTTTAAGAATGTGAATGATACTTACGGACATGAATGCGGGGATTATGTGCTTGCGACCATGGCAGTGATTTTACGCTCAGCAGTTCGGAAACAGGATGTGGTCGGGCGCTGGGGCGGTGAAGAATTCCTCCTCTTTTTGCCGTCAACTTCGCTGAAAGGCGCTCTCACAATTGCCGAATCCATACGAAAAAAGATCGCAGATTATCCCTTTAATTATTCATCAACAAATATTGCGATAACTGCCACACTTGGAGTGAGTGAGTACGAAGAGACCGTTTCTGTAGAAGCGTGTGTCAAGCTTGCAGACGATGCGCTGTACGAGGGTAAAGAAAGCGGAAGAAACCGGGTGGTGTCAGTTCAGGAAAAGGTTTAGTAAAAAAAATTATCTTCGAGACTGGACAGAATAATAAAGATTTTTTTAAGTGTGTGACAACATTTTTATTCTTTTGCACATTGAAATAAATTATCGGAGGATAAATGAAAAAATACATTTTTCTCATTCTGGTTCTTATTTTTATTAGTACTGCCCTATTTTCTCAATCTATAATCGACAGTCTGGAGACAGAACTGATAACTGTCCAGGGTGATGATAGGGCACTTATTCTGGTAAAACTGGTTCATGAATATCGAAATATTGATCCGCAAAAATCTATTGAATATGGTAACGAGGTTTTAGCTAAAATTGATGATCTCGATAATGAAATTAAAAAGGCTGTATTTTTTAATGATTTTGGCTGGGCATATTATAATCAAAAAGATTATCAAGCAGCTATAGAACATACTGAAAGATGTTTAGAAATTGGTAACGAATTAAATAATTTACAGTTACAGGCATTTGCTCTCAACGGCCTTGGCGCTATTTACTGGGGTCAAAATTATTACGAAATAGCATTGGAAAAATATCTTTTGGCTCTGAGATTACAAGAAAAAATTAATGATAGGAGCGCAATCGCCGTCACATTAGGTAATATCGGACTATTATTCTCTTCTCTCATGAATAGTGATAAAAGCTTGGAATACTATTTTAAAGCATTAGAGATTCATGAAGAGCTAGGAAATAAAAGGGACATTGCTATTGCCAAACTGAATATCGCAAGTGTTTATGCACACAAGGATAACCCCGGGAAGGCATTAGAATATTCTTTATCTTCTCTGCAGTACGGTGAAGAAATTGGTGACGAACGGCTCATCGGAATAATTTTAACTAATACAGCAATCACATATTATATCGAGTTTCATGATCTTGAAAAGGCGTTAGAGTATTTTAACAGGGCATTAATTATCACAAAAAAGTACGATGATAAAGGCAATATTATAAGAATCAATTTGTATCTTGGTTCAATCTATAAAGATATGGGAGAGTATAATATAGCACTCGAAAAAGAAAATGAAGCATTACAAATAGCTGAAGAAATCAATGATCTTTTGCAGATTGAATATATTTATGAAGAAATATCAAGTATTTATGCCGACATGAAGGATTTTGAAAATGCATTCAATTATTATGTTAAATATAAATCGATAAACGATTCAAGCTTTAGTCTAGAAAGATCAAAGATAATTAACGAAATGCAAACCAAATACGAAACCGAGAAAAAAGAGCAACAGATCACACTCCTCGAAAAGGATAACACGATTGCAAAAATGGAGATCACAAAACAGCGATCTCTTTTATTGTACTTGACGACCGGTATTATATTAATAGTGATTTTTGCAATTATCGTGATACGATTATTTAACCAGAAAGCGAAAACTGCTGCTGCTCTTGCTGTGGCAAATGGGAAATTAGAGGAGTTATCTCGAACCGATCCGCTCACCAAGCTCTGGAATCGCAGGTATATACACGAGATGATCGAGCGTGAGAGAATAAGGGTCGAAAGAGATTTCAAGCCGTTCTCATTTATCTTAATGGATATCGATCACTTCAAAAATGTAAACGACACCTACGGACATGAATGCGGAGATTATGTGATCTCAACCATTGCAGTGATACTCCGATCTGCTGTACGAAAACAGGATATGGTGTGTCGTTGGGGCGGTGAAGAATTCCTTCTGTTTCTCCCCGAAACTTTGCTTGACGGTGCAGTGACGATTGCAGAATCTATAAGAAAAAAGATTGAAAATTATCCCTTTGCATATGAATCAAAGAATCTATCCATAACCGTTACGCTTGGAGTAAGTGAGTTTGATCAGACGATGTCGGTCGAAAATTCCATAAAGCTGGCTGATGATGCGCTATATGAAGGAAAAGAAAGCGGGAGGAACCGTGTCGCGTCTGTTCAAGGAGAGGACAAGAAAGTATAAGTATAGTCTGTCTTTTTATGCCTTGAAGTGAAA
>CAYUTH010000052.1:0-13071 GCA_964447485.1 uncultured Candidatus Cloacimonadota bacterium
AATATTGAGCAAGAAGTACTGCCTGCAAAGTGCCAACTTTATTTACAAAGAAACTCTCAGTAATGGCATCAGCACCGAGAAGCAGGAAATCTGAATCCGGCATAAAATGCGACAGTTTTGCATCTTCAATTAAGCAGGAATTAATATTATTTTTTTTGAGATCTTCAGAAAATTTCTTGCCTTCTCCAAGCGGGAGTGAATGGCAACAGGTTACTTTCTTTATAGATTTTTTATAATAGAGGATCACATCCTCAACTGCGGAACTTCTACTGAATGTGATAATTTTCTTCGGCACATCAAAGAGAAACTTAGCATTCTCAATATAGGATTTATCAGATAACAGATTTTCGAATTCCTCGATTTTTTGGATGGAAATCCCTTCTGAAAATTGCTCTCTCAGTTTGAGAATCACAACCATTTGAGGAAATCGCTCAGCAGCTTTTTCAAGGAAGTTGATGATCCTTGCTGTATTGTTGCCCTTCGCATGCAATCGCTTAATGATCTCAAGTGCATGCTGTGCCAGAGTCTGCGAACCGGAACTGTGATCCCGAAGAAATTCCTGTATCTGGTTTTCTATGATATCCATAATTGTTAACGCTCGTAATTATCCATAACCCAGGCATCAGAGAAATAGACTTTTTTTACTTGCGAGAGCTCTTCACCGAGAATCTGCCAGCCGATCTTCTTGAACTTTTCCGGATTGTCACTGACATAAAATATATAATTGCCTGCTCTTTTCTGCAGAGGTTCGGATGAGTATATTTTTTTCAATTCAAGAGCTATAGATTCTGCCGAATCAACAAGTATGAGGTCATCTCCGACCACTTCCTGGATCACATTTTTCAGTACGGGATAATGCGTGCATCCCATAATGATCGTATCGATGTCTTTTTCCAGAAATTCCTGCAGGTATTCTTGAACAATTTCTTTTGTAACCTTGTGCGTTATCCAATTCTCCTCTACGAGTGGAACGAGCAGGGGAGTGGGTCTGCTGAACACTTTGCACGTTTCATCCAATGATTTCAATGCTTTTTCATACGAACCACTCTTGATCGTAGCTTCTGTGCCGATGACCCCGATCCGTTTATTTTTGGTTACCTTTAATGCTTTTTTTGCACCTGGTTCGATAACACCAATGATCGGAATGCTGCTGTGTTTTTTTAACTCTTCAATGGCATAAGCAGATGATGTATTACAGGCAACCACAAGAAGTTCAATGTTCTGCTGAAGAAGGAATATCATATTTTGGAGTGAATACTGAATAATTGTCCTCTGCGATTTCGAGCCGTACGGCACACGAGCAGTATCACCAAAATAGACAATGTCTCTGTGGGGTAATGCTTTCTTTATTTCGTGGAAAACAGTGAGTCCACCCACGCCAGAATCGAAGATACCAATTGGATTTTTCATATATTTGAAACCGTTTGAATTGGTTTGGATGTCAAGTTTTTGGGAATTAGATTATTCTTAGAAAACAAATTTCGTTCCTAACAAAAGGTACATCAACACCGTTTAAAGACCTCTGGTTACCAAGTTGGACTTGGTAACCCAATAATATTAATCATCGTTCCCAAGTGCAACTTAGGAATGAGAAAGAAGTTCTTTTAATATAGATCAGTTGTACTTATCAAAAGCTCTTCGACTTGTAACAAGTCCTTAAAGGAATTATCTTGACGGAAAAAACATTATTTACAGATTAGAAAAATAAAATACTGAGGAATGGATTGAATATGTTGATTAAGATGAGAGGAAATGCAGAAGTCACAGAAAGATACGCTCATATTTCAAAAGATATAATCAATAAAATAATAAGTCCATTAAACAAGCCATAGTCAGAAAATGATTAAAATTGACATTATAAAACAGTTCGTATACACTCCAAAAATTGAGGTATCCTCGAACAAGTTCGGGGATATATACGTTGTTTGACAATTGCGCAGAAATACGATAAAATGGCGGGGGTAAAATGCTAAAACTAATCAAATCTCAGATAAATAAATCGAAAGGATAAATCGTTTATGTCTTTAAAGAAAACCGATGATCACCTTTTTTTTGGAGGTGTCGATCAAAATTATATAATGGAATCTTTAAAAACAGGTCACTTTATCGAAGCGATCCAATTATTACATAGTGAGTTGGAGGCATTATTAAGATTGCTATTTATGATATCTTTTAAAGTTAAGGAAACCGATGAAGACAAGAAACAAACACTTGAGAGTGTCCATGAATTAAACTATCGAAGTTTATCTAATGCTTTATTCATTGCCAATATTATTTCAAAAAAACAATTTAACAGTTTGATTCTTTGTAACAAATTAAGAAATCGTATTATTCATAAACTATTTGAACAAAAATATGATGTCGATAAAAAGACTATAAGTAAATCAGAGTGTAAAAGAGTTGCTAGTATTGGCCTTGAATTAATGGAAGAATTTACAAATAAGATTGAAACCATATAAAGGTAACTTCCGCCAGAGCATGATAAAGAATCGGCGCAACTGCAAACAACAGTGGTTTGGGTGCTGCGGGCGCAAAGTCGCCCTTGGCCTAACGGCAGATGTCCTTCGAGCACTTTCACCAAACCACGATCCGTTATGTGCAATAAAATGATAATATAGAAATAGGTTGAAAATGAGAAAAATCATAAGTTTTAAAACAGCAGCAAACGCAAATCTTATAATTTTGGGTTTGTTTGTAATCTTTCATGTACTCGTCATTTTAGAAGTAACACCTCAAAATATCGTGTGGGGTGGACGCCTAACCAGCAGGCAGGAACTCGTCCAATATGAAGTTCTCTCCATTGTGCTGATGTCGGACTGCATCTTTATCACACTATGGAAAGCAAATTACCTTCCGTTCAAACTCAGGTTCGTTCCCACCATCGGTATGTGGCTGATGGTTCCCCTCTTTCTTTTTAACACAGTCGGCAACATCTTTGCAGTTACCCTATTTGAAAAGTTGGCGTTTACTCCTATGACTATCCTGCTGGCATTGTTCTCATTGCGTCTTGCAATCGAAAAAACCTGAAGGAAGAAAATAGATTGGGGATATGGTAAGGATTTAATAAAAAAGCCCGAATAATCTCGGGGCTTATAAAATTTATTAAGTTTATGTTGAGTTAAACTCTCGTTGCCAAGCTCCAGCTTGGTAGCGGATAACTATAATAATATTTCGTTCCCAAACCAGTCTTCCTTACATTACGCATTGGTAAAGTGGGCTTTGGGAACGAGAGGTTATCTTTCAGTTTACTCCACAACATTCGCAATCAAGACACGCCATCCTGTTTTCGGCGCTGTAGTCCATACCGCATGCCATTCTTTTCCTTCATAGGTAAAATCGCATTCACCTGTTGCTTCGTCTAATTTCGATTCCAGGTTACCATTTATATTGCTTATCTGCTGCCCTATCCATTCATCATCAGAGTGAAGTGCAATGATGCCATCATTAGCCACAGCAAAAAACTTCTGGTCAGATTGCAGGGGGAAGGTATTTCGTACTTCATCATTAATGCCCTGCATATAGATCGAGGTACCGAGTGCTCCTTGTACCTTGTCATTCTTTTTAATTGGAGCTGCTACAACGGCTACTGGCTTTCCTGTAGATTTACTCACAACAACAGAACCAAGCACCGGATTTCCTGCGATCAGACCGGGGAAATAACCACGATCTTTCAGATTCTTGCTTGTCAGATTGTCCACTGTCGTATAATATGATCCATCAGGTAAAAGATACCAAATACGGCCGGCGAGTTCTGCACTTTCCTGCTCTACAAGAAGGGATTTGAGAATTTTCCAATTACCCGAACGTGCCTCTTCAGTAAAGGACAGCGCTTGGAGTACAGCTAGAAACTCACCAAGACGAACATCAACATATCCTGCAAGGAGTTTTACTGCAGCAATTGCAGTTATTGCGTTGTTTGTATCCGCTTTTGAGTAACCCTGTACTGCGGTGCCTCCCCATCGTACATTGATAGTATCAAATGTTCCGTCACGCTTCATTTCATTCAATGCATCCTGCCACTGTTTCACAATGTTTACGGGAATATTTTTATTGAAAGCGATATACATTGGGGTTTTTCTCAGGACATATACAGCTTTGAATTCGGAAGGATCGACACCAGCAAGGGCAGCCATCTTAGCCATAGTATGATTAATTCCAAGAACGAGTTCGACCTCTCCGCTCGCAAGAGCTTTATAACAATCTACATCGCTTCGATACAGTTTCAAATTTGTGATATGATTTTTAGTAAGTAATTGATGACGGGCATCATCCTTTACGACTCCGATAGCACCAACCGTTTTAGTATTTTCAAGACTACGTATGATTATATCCGATCCTTTACGCGCATAAAAAAACATTTCGTCAGAGGCAATGGGACCAACCCAGTTAAACAGATTTTCTCGTTCTGCTGTCCTGAAGGTAGAATAAAGGATCACATCCGGTTTTGATAGCGCCATCACATAGCCTTTATTCCACGGCATCAGCTGGATATCTACTTCCTGGCCAAGCCGAGTGAGGATTTCCCTTACAACTTCGGTTGACTGACCGGTGATTTCTCCTTCTTTAGACATGAAGTTATAAGGAGCAAGCTCTTCGGTGATGATTTGCAGATTTGATGCATCAGATCGTAAACTATCCTGTACCGCGGTGCCTCCCCACCGTTCATAGATAGAATCAAATGTTCCGTCACTCTTCATTTCATCCAGAGTGCTTTGCCATTCCTTCACTATATCTGGCGCACTATTTATATTAAAAGCAATATAGAGCGGAGTTTTCCTTAAGGAATAAACAGATTTTATTTCAGAAGGATCGACACCGGCAAGGGCAGCCATATCAGCCATGGTATTTTTACTCCCAAGTACAAGTTCGACTTCTCCACTTGCAAGAGCTCTATAACATTCGGCATCAGTCGGATAGAGTTTCAAATTTGTTGCGTTGTTCTGCACAAGCAGTTGATGCCGGGCATCATCCTTCACTACTCCAATCGCAGTAACTGCCTTCGTATCTTCCAAACTGCGGATGACGGTATCTGATCCCTCCAGTGCATAGAACAGCATTTCATCCGATGCAATTGGACCAACCCATTGAAAAAGATTCTGGCGTTCATTTGTTCTAAAGGTTGAATAAAGCACAACACCCGTTTTGGTAAGTGCAAGATCATATCCATCATTCCAAGGCATAATCTGAATTTCAATATCAAGACCAAGACGTGATAAAATCTCGCGCACAATCTCGGTCGATTGACCTGTGATCTTCCCATCCGCTGATCTGAAATTGAAAGGTGCAAATTCTTCTGTGATTATCTGCAGGTTCATATCTTCGGAGCTATTGCAATATCCGGAAGTATTGCTGAATCCGATAAATAATAAAAGCAAAGATACTAATGCTATTCCAAAATTGTTTGTTAATTTCTTCATGTGTTCTCCTATTCATATATTGAAATATTTATTGCATGATATAAACAAGGCGTTATTGTAAACAACTTGATAATTTGATTGTTGATTTCTTTTATGAGGATAAGCTGTCAATATTTTATAGGTATTGTAATTGAAAAATGTTATTAATTCGTAATGATGCTTTTTCTTAATGAAAACTAAATCCCATATTCCAGATTGAAATTGCCAACATAAAAATTGACAGAAGTTATAGACATTCATCTATTCCATCCTAAGGAGGATAGCATGAAAGATAAAATAATATTTTTCGTTTTCATCATGCTGGCTTTAGCACTGGTATTCAGTTGTTCCAAAAGTCCCACAGGTTCAGGAGATTTCCCTGATAATCCACTTGAGTGGTACTCGTTTGAATATTTAATGGAATTCTACAACGTTGACTTCAAATACATTGGAATCAGTATTATGACACACGATTCGATATCAACTGGCGAACTTACCATTAATGGACATAGCGCTACACTCGTGCCTGAGTTTTTGTCTCTTTATTGGTTTTATGTCCCTTATTTTGACAGCACCTTTATACCATTGGGTCCTGGCGACAGCATTTCATACACCCTTTCCATTGATGGAAAAACCTTCGAAGGCGACCTGCAGATGGTATTTAGACCCGAAGTAACATGGCCGGATTCTCTTGATCCGGACTATGATTTTTCTTTTTCCTGGACAATCGAGGAAGATCCGGATATTTATCTTTGTACATGTGATGTTGAATACCAAAATGAAGAATATGATGAGAGCTACTATTGGGACTTCAGCAGTCCAAGATATGAATATACGATCAAGAGAAAGTACTTTGATTCCGACTATCTGTTATATTTTGACGCAACCCTGTCGAGCTTTAACTATAAGAATTTCGGATCGTGTTTTGTATGTTCCGATAATTCGAATAATTATTATGATGATTTTTTCAAAATTCCCCAAAAATCATATACTAATGGTGGAGAAATCGGTAAAGAAAAACGGATCGAAAGACTGAAAGCACTTTTGAGAGTTTTGAATTAATTTATCGAATTATTACACACTTTCTTATTATAGAATTATCCTCTGAAGAGAATCGATAGAAGTAAATACCTGGACTCACTCTTCTTCCATTTTGATCTTTACCGTCCCACACTGCCTTCGATCCTGAATCTGATGGTTCAAATTCCAGCTCTCTTACCTTCTGACCTTTTATATTATAGATCTCAATGTGTGTTAACTCATGTAAGCTGGCTTTACCATAATAAGAAATGGTCGTCGAACCATTGAAAGGATTGGGAGAATTCATCAGCAACATATTGGAACTTCCTCCAATTTCAGGATCATCAACAGAGGTTGGAACATAAGAATACAACCGTGCAAAACCCTCGACATCCTGGAGATTATTAAGATGCAAAATATTGGAGTAGTTACAATACCAGTCAGATCCAACTGGAATATTAAAATCAACATTCCCCTGATCTGTGTCAAGCAGCATATTAAAGCATTCAAATGGAATATTCATCATGAACCAGATAAAGTTAAGCTCATCCGTCATCACATAATCGATGCTGCCTGTTACCTCTTTCTTGTACAGGGTTGAGTTATCCAAATCATCCATAAGCGATAGACCGCAAACTATCTGGGAAGGTACAGTAAATTCCACTGACATAAGATAATCATCCACATTATCTTCAGGCACATCAGTTACTACATGATTCAACACAGGCATAGTACCGGTAACAGTCATGGAATACGTATATTCCTCACCGTTCACGGAATTTTCTACAAGACTTTCCAGCGTACCGCTCGCTTCCGGGTAGCTGCCGATTTCAGTATCAATACGTGCATAATAATGCTTTCCTTCTCCCACAATGAATGTATATTTCCCATCATTATCTGTCAGCCCATAATTATCCACCAAAATGCTTGAACCTGATTCTACTCCAAGTAAAACTTCAGCGCCATCTATCGGGTTGCCCAGATTGTCGAGCGCATAGATCGTTATGATGGCTGAACCTTCGGAATATCTTTCTGTCACGGAATTAAGCCATCCGTCACTTCTAATTTCGAACACAGAGCCAAAGACCTTGCCCCATCCGTTTTCGTATACAAGAGGATTATCAAGCGAGTTGTTCACAGGCTCCCAATGCACCCAGTTTTCATCCCAGAACTCGTTCCATGTATGATCGCCGGATATCGCCAAAATGCTTGTGCATGGTATAAGTGCGGAACGCGCAGCTGCCGCAGATATATCCGCATGTTCTCCACATCTTCCAATATGCTTTTTATAGATGCGTACAGGTTGGTGAGGTCTTTCATAATTCGATGTAAAATCCATCGTTTCGTTGATCCACCTTGTGATGATCGCCAATGCATGTGTTTTCGATGCATTCACATTCTGTGTGCCGTCCCACACGACCTGGCAACCTGCCAATGAGTCCTTCAATACTGGGTAATCTATATCTGCCTGATTGAACAGGTAGTTCCTCCAAAAAACACCATCGGGAGGATCTGCAAAATTATTAAAATGAGTGCTATTGTCCTCAACAATATTAGGATCGATATACGCAGGAATCTCATCAGTGATTTTTGGATCGACAATATACCAGTAATAAATCTCTTTGGGAACTTCGATCTGAACAGTATCACCGGTAGCGTTCACTTTCTTATACCGTGTCGTTGAATAATAATCCTCATCAGTTGTTGAGCTTCCATAGTCGACTACTTCGACATAATCAAGATACTGGGCATTATTATAGATCATCTCTGCATTTTCCTGTAGAAGTTCCGCAGAACCATACAAATCTCCTGCGACGTTTGCAGAAAGATATTCTGGTGAAAGATGCGCAATGGTAAAGGCGATCTCGTCTATATACGGATCCTCCGCATCATTGATCGCAGATGCCCATTCCGGCTGGTGCAGTTCGTTGACGCGGGACAGCACATTGTACAGGTCTTTCCTCAGCCACTTTGGGGCTTTGGCAATTGCCTGTTTCGACTCGGGCAATAAGGTATATTCGGAATAGATCGGATACTGCTCGAGAGAATCAGTATCATTATTAAAATAGACACTGTACATACCCCCTGCAGTAACATAATGAGAAAGTTCCAATGAATCGGTCAGCACCCAATTGTCTTTATTGCTTTTTGGCAAATCCTGACTCTCTGGTTTTTCCGGGGGATCGCAGGGAGTTGCATTACCCACAGAGATAAAGCCATCAGGGTACATTTCTTTGTGTGTGCTTCCTCTCTCTTCAGCGAAAGCAAAAGTGCATATTCCAAAAATTAATAAACATATTATAATAATTTTGGCTTTCATGATAAGTACTCCTTTATTTTTATCATGTAAGTGAACATTTACAAGACATTTACAAATTATATGTAATTGAAATAACTGTCAACCTACAGATAACTATTGATCCTCTCCTGTAACTCTTTGCAAGCATCTCGTGCAGCAACATCAAAATCCTTTTCATTTTCTTTGGAGTAAGAGAAAATAATACCTCTTGAGGAATTAATAAGTATATTGGGATGATCCTTTCCAGTTGTGTATTTTATTACTTTTTCGAGATTACCGCCCTGTTCGCCAATGCCGGGAACGAGAAATATTGAATTGGGGAGCATTCCCCTGATCATCCTCATCTCTTCGTCATTCGTTGCGCCCACAACTGCGCCAAGCATATCCTGGTCCCACTCCTGAATTTTCTCGCAGATTCCCTCATACAGCATATTACCTGAGTTCAGAAAATCTGTATTTGAAGGATTTGAAGTGAGTGCGAGAAGGAAGAGGTATTTATCTTCATATTTCTCGAAAGGATCGATCACATCATAACCCATGAGAGGATTGACCGTAAGTGCGTCTACATTGAAAACATCTAAATATGCCTTTGCATAATGCATCATTGTATTGCCAATATCCCCAACCTTCACATCGAGAATAATTGGAATTTCATCAGGAATGTAGGACATTGTTTTCTGCAAACTCTCGATGCCTTTTATTCCCTGCGAGATATAAAAAGCAAAATTCGGTTTGTACGCCGCAACAAGGTCTTTTGTCGAATCTATGATGCGTTTGTTGAACTCAAACTGGGGTAAATCGAACTCATTTTTTATAAAATCGGGAATTTTTTCAATATCCGAATCCAGGCCAACACATACAAGTGAGTTATTTTTTTCTGCAATCTGATAATATTTTTCTTTGAATTTCATAGAATATTCCTTTTATTCTTTTATGATCAGGACTTCGTCTTCTTTATCGGTTTCCTTCAAGTGAACCTGCACGGACTCAACCTTTGCAGTAGGAAGGTGTTTGCCCACAAAATCTGCCTGGATGGGAAGCTCTCTGTTGCCCCTGTCTATAATAACAAGGAACTGGATCGATGCAGGTCTGCCGTAATCAAGAACTGCATTAAGCGCTGCCCGGGCAGTTCTACCGGTATTCAGCACGTCATCAACCAGCAGAATATGCTTTCCTTCAATATCAAAATTAAGTATTGAGTCCTGAATGACCGGCTGATGCTCGATGTATGCAAGGTCATCACGATACAGAGTAATATCCAAAGCGCCCACTCTGATCGGTGCATTTTCAAATTTTTCGATATAGTCTGCGATCCTTTTGGCAAGGGGAACTCCTCTCGTATGAATCCCCACGATATAGAGATTCTCACAACCCTTGTTCTTTTCAATGACTTCGTTGGCAAGGCGTTTGAGTATTCTCTCCATCTCTTTTTCATCTAAAATTTTTTTCGTGTTGCTCATTTCTTATCCTTATGTTTGTATAGAACCGACTAGATTTTTGTATTCGACATTATTATCAATGCAATAGTACTGAATACCTTGTATGATATCTAACGTCCCAAGGGGATTAATAAAATTATACGTCCCCGCTGCAACTGCAGTCGCACCGGCAATAATGAATTCCAGTGCATCGTTCGTTGAAGCGATCCCACCCATTGCGAGAATGGGAATGCTGACTGCTTGTGCAACTTTGTACACACTTTGCAGGGCGATTGGTTTGATCGCGGGTCCTGAATAACCCCCGATAATATTATGAAGTTTGGGCTTTCTTGTGTTTACATCTACAGCCATACCATACAGCGTGTTAATGAGCGCCAGCCCATCTGCGCCCGCCTTTTCTGCCTGATTGGCAATATCTGCGATCGACGTGACATTTGGAGTAAGTTTGATGATGAGTGTTTTCTGTGTGGATTTTCTTAATTGCTGAGTGAGTTTAAAAACAATATCGGGATCAGTGCCAAATGCGATACCTTCATTTTCAACATTCGGGCAGGAAACATTGATCTCATAGGCATCTATGCCGGGCCGAGTATCCAGCTTTTTTACCATTTTTACAAATTCTTGTATCGAAGATGCTGAAATGCTTACAATAAGATTGGTAGCGAATTTCCTGTATTCTGGAAGCTCAGATCGGATGAATTCTTCGATACCGGGATTCTGCAAACCGATAGAGTTCAACAACCCTGCTTCTGTCTCGACGATCCTCTGCGGCTCGTTTCCAGTTTTTGGCAAAGGAGTGATGGTTTTCGTGGTCAACGCACCAAGCTGTGAAAGATCAAAGAGTTCTGCATATTCAAGCCCGAAAGTGCCGGATGCAACGGTTACAGGATTTTTCCACTTCATTTTCCCAAAATTTATTTCACATCTACTCATCCCACACCACCTTTGCACCATCAAAAACAGGTCCGTCTTTGCATACTTTTTTATACACGATGTTTTCACCTTCTGCAATTTTTACCACACACCCGCAACACGCCCCGACGCCGCATGCCATGACGCGTTCAAGCGAAATATATACAGGAATATTTCTTTTTTTGCAGAGAGAAACAAGTTCCTTCAGCATGGGTTCCGGTCCACATGTATACACAACATCAATGTGCGTTGAGTCCAAATATTTTTCAACATGTTCTGTAACGAAACCTGCATGTCCAATAGAACCGTCATCAGTACAATTCTCAACAGCATCACAGAATATATCGTTCTTATTTCTGCCACCATGATAGAATAGGACTTCATTACCTGCTTCCTTTAATGTCTGCTCAAGATAAGGCATAGGAGCAAATCCGATCCCACCGCTTGCAAGAAGTACTTTTTTATTTCGAACAAGTGGAAATCCGTTCCCGAGCGGTCCAAGTATCTGGATATCTTGCTCTGCACTGAGATGGAATAATTTCCTCGTTGCCTCACCAACAATTTTTATAAGAAATTCTAGCCCATCATTATCAACTTTATACACACTGAATGGTCGCGGGAGAAATGTTGTCTTTGCATCAGGATCTTTCACCTGAAAGAACTGTCCCGGTTTGATATCTTGTGTAAGCTCTTTATCACGAACTCCAAGCACAAAATAATCTGTATTGATATGCTCGATTTTCAGGACAGTTAATTTCTTAAAATGCATTACACTTTCCAGGTAAATTTTCCGTCACATATAGTATATTGTATCTTGCCCCACATGTTCATTCCAAGAAATGCACTGTTCTTTGATTTGGAAAGGATTTCACTTTCATCAAAGGTAAAGGACTCGCCCAGATTGAACACATTAAGATCGGCTGGAGCGCCCTCTTTTAATATGCCCACATCCTTCTTTATGATTTCTGCAGGCTTGGACGTCAATCGCTCGACAAGTTCTTCGAGTTTCAATGTATCATTCTTAACAAAGGTTGTATAGAGCACAGGAAATGTGCTTTCGAACCCGATCACACCAAAAGGTGCTTTCATGAATTCCAGTTCTTTTTCGTAATCTGAATGCGGTGCATGATCTGTGGCGATCACATCAATTGTGCCGTCCAGCAATCCTTCCAACATAGCTTTCCTGTCTTCTTCAGATCGAAGCGGCGGTTTCATCTTTGTATTGGTATCAAATCCGTCACAGGCATTTTCGTTCAGCACAAGATGGTGCGGAGTGACTTCTGCCGTGACTTTTATGCCGTCTTTCTTTGCCTGCCGTATAAGTTCGACTGTTCTCTTTGTGGAAGCATGCGCGATATGCACACGTGACCCGGTGACATCTGCCAGCATGATATCCCTGCTCACCATGATCTCTTCTGCGAGAGTAGGAATACCGGGCAAACCGAGTTTTGTGGACATATATCCATAATTCGCCTGTCCGTCTCCGGATAAAGAATAATCTTCAGAGTGACAGATCATCGGAATATCATAGATGGATGCATAACGCATGACATTGAGTTGTAATTTTGCACTCTGGATGCAGTTCCCGTCATCACTCAAACCAACGACACCACCTTTTATCAGGGAAGCAATATTTGCGATTTCCTTGCCTTCAATCCCTTTTGACATCGCACCGATCACGAATATCTTGGTCTTGCCCACGTCCCGGGCTTTTCTCATTATATAGTCGAGTGTAGAAAGATTGTCTATTGCCGGATTTGTGTTCGGCATGCAGCAAATACTCGTAAAACCACCCTTTGCTGCGGACACTGCTCCGGTTGCGATATCTTCTTTATACGTATATCCCGGTTCACGCAGATGGCAATGCATATCGACAAATCCCGGGAAAACATGCATTCCCGTGCAGTCGATCACTTCTGCGCTTTTTTCGTCGATTGAAGGGGCCAACCTTTTTTTTATCTTCCTGTCGATCCGCACATCCGCCTTTTTGATTTTTTTTTCTAAA
>CAYUTH010000053.1:0-13049 GCA_964447485.1 uncultured Candidatus Cloacimonadota bacterium
TCGGGACACAGCACAGATGGCAACCGATGCAGCGATAGTCGTTTCAAATAGTGATGTTGTTATCAGAAATAATACTATTCGGGATAATCTTGGTGATTCACTCTTGATCTCGAGACATATTTCCGGTGTAATGGGAATTTGCGGACGGGAAAATTCTCGCATGACAATTATCGGAAACGAAATTCTGAGAAATTCCTGGGATGGGATAGCTCTATACAGAGATGCATACGCAGAGATCATTGGCAATAAGATAGATGGGATCGATAAATCAGTCGGACGATTACCCGAAGGCGGAAGAGGTGTTGCCATCGGCGTAACATGGAACGCCAAAGCACAGATCAAGTATAATTACATTGCGCGATATTGGAAAGGGATCGGTATTTTCGTCGATGCGGATTGCGAAGTTGAAAATAATATTATTGAGGATATGGTCACATGGGGGATAGCATTTTGGGATGCAGGCAAAGGTTCCCCCAAAGCCAACATAAGTAATAATATTATTTTTGACGTAGGTGCGTGTGGAATTTCAATCACCAAATCAAATGAAGAAACCGAGTCCGGCAGCTTGATCGGGAATATTGTCGTAAAAGCCGGACAGAATGAAAGATATGATTCACCCGATTACTATTGTTATCAAACATCCCTTGCTATGCACGAAGTTCCGCAAAATTTTGAGATCAGGGACAATCTCTTTTTTGATAACAGGCGTGCAGCAGACGATCTCCCTGATTATGATATTCCGAAAGAGCAATTTCTCAAAAAGATAATGAAGAAAAAATCAATACTCTATTCAAATCCTTATTTCATCCAATCCGGGTTTTATCAAACCTATTTTGTACATTTATGAGCTCAAGGCACCATAGAAGAAAAGCGTTTTTTGAACAGCATGCCCACACATGGGATGTCATGTGCACTCATGATGACGAAAAACTGGGTGAAATTTTTGATATTTTGCCGTTGAAAAAAGGAGATCGTGTCCTGGATGTGGGTACCGGTACTGGAATTGCCATTCCGTACATACTAAAAAAAATCTGCACTTTTGGGAGTGTGTGTGCGATTGATTATGCGGAAAATATGATCAAGAAAGCAGAGGAAAAATTTCCTCAAAAAGAATATCAGAATGTGAATTTTGTCGTCAGAGATTTTTTTGAAATTGCTGAAAGAGAACGCTATGACTCAATTATATGTTATTCCTGTTTTCCGCATTTTGAGGATAAAGAAAAATTTATTCAGAAATGCTTTGACGTGTTAGAACAGGACGGTACATTACTGATTGCACATTCGAGTTCACGCGCTAATATCAATGAAATGCATGCTCGAAAACACGAGGCAGTACAGGATGATTTTTTGCCTTCAGCTCAAGAGATCGGAATGATCGCAAAGAGAAACGGCTTCGTTATTGTGACTGAAAGAGATGATGAGAGATTGTTTTATGTCCTTATAAAAAAAAGAAATGAATAAATATATTAATCTTATTATTGACAAAATTAACGCATCATTAAGATATGAAAAACGCAAATTTGAAAGGAGTTTTTTAATGAAAAAGTTTGGCATTATACTTTTGTGTACACTTGCCTTTTCGCTTATTTTTTCTGCCTCCCTTTTTGCGATGAGGTTTGAGCTGGAAGAATTCAGGAAATTACCGGCTGATTTCAAAGCAGAAATGGAACCGATCACTGATATGGACATGAATTATTGCTCTGTTCTTAAGGTTGAAGTAGATAAACCACTCGATCTTTCCCTTAAGCAGAAAATCTATAAAAAAGAGAATATTGACGAAGATGAGTTTTACTTTTATGTATCTTCAAGAGAAGACAATATTACTTTCCATGCACCACGTTATGTTCCTTTAACAGTCGATCTGCCAAAAGGAGGATTGAAGATAGGAACGACCTATTATGTGCGTCTTGCGACCTTTGAAGATGTCGATGTGACGATAAATGTCGAGCCGAAAGATGCCCGGATCATAGTGAATGGGTTAACATGGGAGCAACCAAAAGGCAACCTGCTTCCCGGAGAATATGTGATCTTTCTTATGGCAGAAGGTTTTGTAGAGATATTGGACACAGTTCATGTTTCTCCCACAAATACCGTTTTCAACTATATCATGGTGGAGGAAAAGACCATACCGGCATTGCAGGGAAACACACAAGACATGAAAGTTCCAAAAGGTGATGATCCCTTTATGATCGAGTTCAATAATTACAGGTTTCGTGTAACTGGATGCGAGTATGCCCAACAAACACTCTCAATAATGCTAACTATACGGAATCTGGCACCAGAACGCGAACTCACACTTATCAAAAATAACACCAAAGCCTATGA
Source organism: uncultured Candidatus Cloacimonadota bacterium (assembly GCA_964447485.1). Taxonomy (GTDB): domain Bacteria; phylum Cloacimonadota; class Cloacimonadia; order JGIOTU-2; family JGIOTU-2; genus Celaenobacter. Next base: position 2,326 of record CAYUTH010000053.1, read on the forward strand.
TGCAGAAGGTAATGAGTATACGCCGTCAACTCTGGAATTTGCAAACAAGACAAAAACCTGGAACCTTACTCATAATCTTGTGCAGGAAGTACCCACAAAAGCGAAATTGATCTTTAAGGATGTGAAGAAACCGATCAGCGTGATAACACTTCTCAATCTTGGCTTGTGGGATTCAGTTAACCGTGACTTTAAGGTGTCTTTCAAAGGTATCCCGGTCACCAAATAAAATACAGAACTATTTTCAATTGAGAAAGAGGAAGCTTTGACTTCCTCTTTTTAAACCTAAATGGATTTTCGTAGATTTTTTTTAAAGAAATTCTTCAGCATAAAGGGTAAAAGGGATTTTTTTTCCTTCAGCTCTCTTGTATCAATTGCTGGTATCACAATCGGGGTGATCGCATTAACCGTCTCTCTCGCTCTGTTCAGCGGCTACTATGATACAATGAAAGATATCATATTGGGAGTGAATTCTCATGTTTACATTCTGAAATTTGGCAATGAAACTATTGATGAAGAAGGATACAGCGGAATCGCATCCATGCTGGATACTCTTGAAGCAGTTCAAGCATACGCACCTTTCCTATACACTGAAGGAATGGCGTTGAGAGAAGCTGATATCGCAGGAGTTATTGTCAGGGGAATTGACTTTGAAAAAGAGATGGAAACTACCGATCTTGGACGATTTATTGACGAGGGCACCTATAAAAGGGAAGGGGATTTTACCGTCATAGGAAAAAATATCGCAAAACGGCTTCACGTAGCAGTTGGAGACACGATCAAACTGATCACTCCTATGAATGCGGATGTCACTTTTGCAGGAATGATACCCTCATCGATTGAAGTGGAAGTTGCAGGAATTTTTTCTTCTGGAATGTTCGAGTTTGACAATTCACTTGTGCTTCTGCCCATGAATACTGCCCAGGAATTCCTTTCGGTTTCGGATCAATATTCCGGAATTTCCGTAAAATTGCACAAGGAATATATTGAGGAAGCAGATGTGATCGCATCGCACATTCAGCAAAAGCTTTCCTATCCTTATAATGTAAGCAACTGGATAAATCTTAATAAAAATCTATTCAGTTTATTGAAACTCGAAAAGTGGGTCATTTTTATCATTATTGCTCTCATTGTATTGGTCGCCGGCTTCGGATTGACCAGTGTGCTTTCCATGCATATCCTTGATAAAAGAAAAGAGATCGGGATTCTCAAAGCCCTTGGCACAACGAACAGGGATCTAAAAAAGATATTCTTCTCAAGAAATATGATAATCGGATTTACAGGCATTGTGATTGGTTTGATCATCGGCTTGCTTATTTCCTTGCTACTGACTCATACTGATATAATTAAAATAGAAAGCGATGTTTACCTGATTGAGCATCTCGTAGTGGTAAATCAACCTATAGATTTTGTGTGTATCATTCTTGTTGCCGGAATAATAATTGCACTGTCATCCTACTTTCCTTTGCGGAAAATTTCGCAACTTCAGGCAGTATCAATTATTCGAATCTCAAAAAAATAGAGAGGCCCTATGATCTTACAGGCACAGCATATCACGAAAAGTTATTTCGAGGGCACAGAACGAACTCGTTTGACAGTTCTCGATGATCTTGATTTCTACATGAAGGAAGGGTCAATAGTATCCATAACCGGATTGTCAGGCAGCGGGAAAAGTACTCTGCTTCACATCTTGGGCACCCTCGACCAGCCGGATTCCGGAAATATAATTTTTAAAGAAAAGGATATACGGTCTTTTAATGAAAGCGATCTGGCACATTTTCGCAATATGAGCATCGGTTTTGTATTCCAATTCCATCATTTACTGCCGGAACTCACTACTGTAGAGAACGTTGCAATGCCGAAAATGATCTGCGGAAAATCATATAAAGACAGTATTCTCGCATCAGAAGAATTGTTAAAATCTCTCGATCTTATTGAAAGAAGATACCATTACCCACATCAGTTGAGTGGCGGAGAGCAGCAGAGAGTCGCTGTGGCAAGAGCGCTGATAAATAATCCCGATATTGTCCTGGCAGATGAACCGACAGGCAACCTGGATTCCATACACAGCAATGAGTTGACCGACCTTCTGTGGAGTTTGAACAAGCGTTTTGACACGACAGTACTTTTGGTAACACATAACCAGGAACTGGCAAAATGGGCTGATGAAGTGTATAATTTAGAGGGCGGTAAGCTTCATAAGCTGCAGAAAAATTAAGTTGTAGAAATTATCAATATATGAGAAAGAGAAAATGGTTGCTGATAGTTGTCATTGTCATCATAATGATAAACCTTCTTTTCTGGGGAATGACCTATCTGTTTGATGTAAACGACTATATTAAAAACAGACTCACCAAAACAATTGGGAGAGACCTGAATGCAACCATAAGCTTCTCGACGTTGAATGTTACTTCAAAAATACTTCAAATTTCCGATCTTGAGGTCACCCAAAAGGATGGAGATTATACCTTTAAGGCAAAACAGCTTTATCTTGATTTCTCTTTCTGGCAGCTCCTCCTGCACAAATTCCAATTTGCACAAGCGCTGAAAGAAATTCGGTGTTTTTCTCCGGAGCTCATTTATAATGCAACTTACGATAGGGAGCAGACAAAACTGGTCTTTGACATAGAAGCATTAGAAAAAACACTCACCCGATTTGATTATATCTCGATCATAAATGGGAAAGTGAGCGTGAACAGTGTGGGGGAAATTGTCTTTTCAGAAAATCTGGAGAAAATTAATGTGAGTCTGCAAAAGCAGCAGGATAAAGAATGGCATATAAAGATGTCTGCCCTGCAAGCCGAAAATGATGGTTCGATAGAGGTTGAGGGAATTTATTCTAAGCAGTCTAATCAATTCCAAATTAAACTCAAGGATTACAATGTGCCGAAAGTCAGCACAAAAAATGCAGCTCTGGTGAGCGCAACGCTCAATGCCGAACTGCAGGCCACTCTGTCTGAGATAACAAGTGGCACTATTCGCATGAGCAATATCGAAAGCACTTTTCAGGATGAGATATTCTCTTCAGAAGAAGTTGCAGTTGTACTTGTTCCTGATTCTCTTAAAATTGATAAAAATGCCCAAATCATGTGGAAAAATAATGTGATATTATGCGAGGGATATATATCGAATTATTTAAGCAAAGATTCTCATGCGAATATATCCTTTCAAATGGACGGTTTCAACACAACATCACTCGATGAAAATATGTCAGGTCTTCTTGATCTGCACGCAGAAATAACAGGCAACTACACAACTCCGAAGATTGATTTCAAAATTTCCGGAGAAAAACTTAACTATGATTCCTTTGAAATCAGAAACCTGTCATCCGAACTTATCTACAGGGATCGCCTCGCAGAAGTTAAAAAAGGTCATTTTGAAGTAGAAGAAAACCGGGTGGATTTTTTGGGAAATATTGCAGTAAATGATAATAAACTGGCTGAGAGTCAACTGGACATCACTTTAGAGTCCGATAAATTCAATTATGCGGTCGATGACCTGACAGTCCAATCTGATGTAGAAGTGAAGGTTTTGGGCAATGCCGGGAATCCTGAAATTAATGCATCTCTTGATCAATTAATGATTTTGAATGATATGTTCCAACTTCCTGAGTTATATGGAAATATTTCTTACAATAATAAAAAAGCAACATTTGATATACAAGATAGCAATCGTTCTCTATTACTAAAGGGAGATTTTGATATTTCCCGAAAACCGGCTTTTGTTAATGCAGAATTATATGCAAATGATCTTGCACTGACAAATATATTGAGAACTGAAATCCCATTTTTGAGTCCCCTTGAACCTCATATAAATGCCCAATTTATGCTTACATTAAAAGAAGGTGTGATCATTCCTGACGGATGGTTTAACTTTGCCGACAACATCAATTCTTCAGTCAAAGGATCAATCCTTGTTTCTGGAGAGGTGCCAGTTGATTTCACGGGAAAAACCGGGTTCCTTTCTATAAGATCAGATACGCTGAGTGTTTCTCATGAGCCCTGCAATTTTATTTTTAATGCAACACTTTCTAAGGATGAGCAAATTGCAGCAGAACTGAGCATTAATAATAATATTCATACAAATGCTCTCGTGAAATTTGATCAGGAAGAAATTCACTATTCAGGGAATCTCTCTATTGACTCTCTCTCTGTGAACCGGCTTAATAATTTGTTTCCTCTTTTTGAAACAGATGCTCCTTTAAGTGGTATACTTAACGCCGATTTTGCATTTGACAGCTTCAAAGAAATACCCGGAAAGGGCAATGTGGAGTTGAAGGAATTCAGCTTCAGCGAGAATATTAATCCAATTAATGTTGAATTCGATATACAGACTGATTCATCTGCAGTGGCTCTTAATAATATTCACGTGCAAAATTCGCAATCCCTTCTGAAAGGAAATGCCTCTTTCTATCTCGCTAGCGGTAATTTTGAATGTAATGTCTCGGAAGAAAATGTCGTGTTGGAGGATTTTTTACAAGGCATTCCTGTGAAAGGAAAGGCGACCTACGCACTTACTGCATCCGGGCATCTTGATGCTCCCCATATATTGTGCGATGTCTCTGTTGAGAATGGAACGCTTTATAGTACTGCTTTTAATTCATGTGCGATCCAGTTTTTCCAGGAATTTGATATGTTCTATCTCAATGAGATGGAAGTCATCGCACCTGATTTTGTTCTTTCCGGAAGTGGGTCCTACAGTTACAACTTTCTCACTGAAGAATTTCACAATCAGCCCGATAATATGAAGTTCCAATTCTCCGGTGATCTACTCAAAATTCTTATGCCCTATGTTCCCGGCATGAAACAGGCATCAAGCAATGCTGAGCTTTTCTGTTCATTTATTACTGACGAGACAAATACGATCGTTGATACGGCACGTTTGCACATTTCTGATGGTCAATTTTCGATCAAATCACAGCCAGAAAAGATAAGGGATTTGTCTTGTATAGCGGAAGTGAAAGAAAATGTGATGACCAAACTGACCGGCTCCTTCAAAATGGGGGGCGGCAAACTTTTCTTTAAAAACACAGTTAATAATGATGACTCTGATATATTTGCGGGTAACATCAATATTGGTTCCGTAAAACTCAATAATGATGACCAGGGGATCACGATACATATTCCAAACTACCAGCCAGAAAGAGGTCTTGTTAATGCTCATTTAACAGGATATGAAGATGAATATTTCACAATCTATAACGAAAATGGAGCGTGGGTGCTTTCCGGCAGAATACTTCTTTCAAACGGTGATGCGATCTATGAAGCAGGGGAAGGGAGTGATGAGGTCGAAGATTCGGGTTTACCTCCTATTTATGCTGATTTTGATCTTGTTTTCGATAAAAATACATGGTATGTGTCCAATCCGTTTAATCTTAAGATTGACTCTGGAAATTATATGAGTTTTCGTACGAACCGGGAGACGGAAGAACTTGAACTGTATTTCGATCTCCATTCTCAAAAGGGTGAGATGCGGTTGTTTGGCGAATCATTCAGCGTGGAGGATGTGATCGTACGCAAAGCAAGGCAGGACAGAAAAGTGTTCATTAATGCCACGTTCACCAAAAGGACACCGGACGGTTCGATGATCTATCTACATGTGCAGTCAACTGAGGACAAGCTGAATGCAGATGACATTGGCACTGATGCGTATGGAGATGTCGAGGTTACCTTGCGGAGCGATAATCCCAAAGATGTGACTATGCTCAGCATCCTCTCAAAAATTCAATACGGCAAAGAATTCGGCGAACTTTCCGAAGATGAGCGGTTTGATCTTGGCAGAGAACAGGCAATAAATCTCGCCAGCGATGAACTGAGCAATCTCATTTTCAGCCCTCTCATAAGTCCGGTAGAGGGTGTTGTCCGCAAGATCCTTGGGCTGGATTATGTGAGATTGAAAACGGGTTTCATGAAGAATATCATACAAACGAGCGGTATTGTGGAGTCGGATGACAATATTATCGACAGGAAATACGACTCTGACCTGGAGCTGCTTGGAGAACTCAGCAAAGATATATTGCTTGAGAACCTTGCGATCGACCTTGGCAAATACATAACTCCCGAATGGTACCTGAACTACGAGGCGCTTATCAAAAAGGAGATGACCTCAAGAAACGAAACATATATCGGTGTGCAGCACGAGCTTTCACTTACATGGGACCTGCCGTATAATTTCCGGTTTATTTATCGATATCAATTCTATCCTGCACAGGGAAAAGACAACCAGGGAATATCCTTAGAGACAGTTTTACATTTTTAAAGCTGACATACTACCACTTAAAGAGCTCACGGATAAAGAATTTTAACCACGAAATAACACCAGTCTTCTTCCGACAAATCGGAATACGACTTGGCAGGCGAAATTACACGAAAAAAGAAAGAAGAATCCACTGAAATAAAAAAAAGAAATATTTAATGGGTCAAATTATAAAAAAAATTCCATTGAGCAGGCATAGAGCACCAGACTCCCTCCGATAATCGGAATACGCCTTGACAGGCAGAGAAAAGAGGAACCACGAAATAACACCAGTCTCCTTCCGATAAATCGGAATACGACTTGGCAGGCGAAATTACACGAAAAAAGAAAGAAGAATCCACTGAAATAAAAAAAAGAAATATTTAATGGGTCAAATTATAAAAAAAATTCCATTGAGCAGGCATAGAGCACCAGACTCCCTCCGATAATCGGAATACGCCTTGACAGGCAGAGAAAAGAGGAACCACGAAATTACACCAGTCTCCTTCCGACAAATCGGAATACGACTTGGCAGGCGAAATAACACGAAAAAAGAAAGAAGAATCCACTGAAATAAAAAAAAGAAAGATTTAATGGATTAAAATTATAAAAGATTCCATTGGGCAGGCAGAGGAATAATCATTTATTATGAAGCAGCTCGTTATAAACGGGTGTGTTATTTCCATGAAAATGGGAATCCAGTATTCCCAACTCCTAATAATAATCATTGACTGACGCTTAAAACAAAAAAATCCCCTCTAAAAAGAGGGGTGCGCCGATTTATCGGGGCGGGGTGTTTTATTGTGAGTTTCTAAAACTACTGAATCGTTTACTCTAACAAAGAGCGTGCATTCCCACGAAGCTTTTCCTCACGAAATTGGGGGGAGAGAATCCGATATTTTTACTAATAAATTTGACAACTAAGGAGGGAAATTAAATAAAAGAACATGAGCTGAGGTGGATATTGTTTTTATTAATGAAATTGAGCGGAAAAAACTGTTTAAATATCAATAAATATTATGAAAGAAATTAAAAGCAAAATCCACGCAATATTGCACATATACATACAGTATAGTTATGTATACGTAATAGATATGCGTGGATACAAATGTTAGGTGTATCTTTCACAATTAATTTGTGATTGACGTAAAGAAGTGGATATAAATCTTCAAAGGAAAATAGGAAAAAGCATAAATGGTAAATGATAATAATGTGTTTTGGGATAAAGAAAAAAATAATCCCAAAATATTAAAAGATAGTCATCTAAATATAGATAGATTTTCATATTTAACTTCAGATATAAGACCTGTATTCTTAGAAGAAAAATTTTTAATTATATTGTTATTCCCAAAAGTTAATGATTCAATTTTTTGCAAATCTGTATGGGCAGACAAATCAAATAATTATTATATAAATGGTGAACGTTTAGAAGGTTCAATTTATAATCATTTTAAAAACAATGATCTTTCATTGATTAGAAAAAAAGTAAAGTCCTTCAAACCGACTGAAAAAATAATTGAAAAAGAAAATGCGATATTTAATCATTTTGTATCACTAAATAAAGATAGACTAAATTATCTTTTAACGAGTAAAAACAAAGATAAAGAAGGTTATTCAATTGGTGCAGAACCATTCATTAACGAAGTGATCCATCAATATAATAAAAGATTAGTAAATGTTTCTTTTTCAGGAGGTAAAGATTCAATTGCTGTATCAAATTTAGTCCGTAGAACAACTGTAAAAAATGACATTGTACATTTTTTCGCTGATACAACAATAGAAGATCCCTTAAATTATGAATTTATTAAGCGATTTAAAGAAGAGAATAGATCTATCCCTTTTCTTGAATTTAAAAATGAAGAGCAAAACTTTTTTGAATTATCAGAAAAGATAGGACCCCCAAGTAGGAGAAAAAGTTGGTGTTGTTCAATTTTTAAAACGGGACCGATTGGTTCATTTTATTCAGGAATAAAAGAGAATTTATTAACATTTTATGGTATTAGAAGAAGTGAATCGACATCAAGAAGCAAATATAATCGTGTTGTACAAAGTCCAAAATTAAAAAAACAAATAGTGGCTTCTCCAATAATAGACTGGAAAGATATTGATGTCTGGCTCTACCTTTTTTCAATTAATGCTCATATAAATCCAGTATATAGATTTGGTTATTCGCGAGTTGGTTGTTGGTGTTGTCCTAATAATTCAACATGGTCTGATATATTAAATGCAATTTATATCCCCGACAAATTTGATGAGTGGTCAAATCAATTAATTGAATTTGCAAAAAAAATTGGTAAACCTGATCCTGTTGAATACACTTATCAAGGATTTTGGAAAGCCCGTGCAGGTGGAGAAGGCTTAACAAAAGCTCAAGAAGTAAAATTCAGATATAAACAAGAGGATGAATTGAGCAGAACGTATTTTCTAACGAAAGAAGTAAATACCAATTTCCATGAGTATTTCAAACCTTTTGGTCAAATTGGAATTAGAAATGATGAAATAGAAAAAGGTGCGGTTAATATTATTGATAAAATGAAAAAAGAACCTATTATCAAAATAGAAACTAAATTGGGAGATAAAGTTGTAAATATCATAATTTTAAAAGACTTGACCAATCGTTTTCAAATAAGTGAAAATAAAAATAAAGTAATTAACCACAATATTTTTAATTACATTGAAAAGCAAATTAGAAAATATCAAGTATGTATAAATTGTAAAGCATGTGTTGGTACTTGTCCAGTATCAGCAATAGTAGTTCCTGAAAATAACATATTGCCATATTATATTGATGAGAATAAATGTATTAATTGTTTGAAGTGTGTAGATCATTTTCCGAAGGGATGTTTAATTGCATCTGCTTTAGACACAAAAAAGGTTAAGAATGAATTATAAATATTTAACAGGTCATAATACTTTCTACCTCAGAGAAGGTTGGTTAAAGAAAGGCTTATTTGAAGTTAAAAAAAATCCAGAAATATTTCAGGCTAAAAATCTAATTACTGCAATTGATTCATTAGGTATCGGTAGTAATATGGTAACATCATTGAAATATTGGTTACTTTATTTTGAACTTATTGAAAAGGATTCAGATCATAAATTTAAGATTACTGAATTTGCTAAAACAATTCTTTCGATGGATAATTTTTTAAACAAAAATGGAACACTTTGGTTATTACATTTGCAAAGTTGTGATAACTCATCAATTTGGAAAATTATGTTTCAAGAGATGGAAATTGCAAAATTCTCTAAAGAACAAGTTTTTGATAGAGTTATTATTAGATTAAAAGAAGATGACCAAAAATTTGCTAATAAAACAATAAAAAATGCAATTAGTATCTTTGTTAATACATATTATCATGAGAATAATAAAGATCCTGAAAACAACATATATTCACCACTGTGCAAATTAAAGCTTATCGTGAAAGATATTGATAATCATTTTAAATTTCGTTATATTTCTGCTAAAGAAATCCCTATATATCTGATTTATTACATTATTTTTCTTAAAGGTGAAAAAATAATATTAAAGAGAGCTTTTGAAATCATTAATGACTTTATTCGAATAGATATGAATAATCTTAAAAAAATATTAAGACAATTAGAAAAGAAGAAAATCATCTCTATAGATCGAGCAGCAGGATTGAATAATATTTCAAAGAGACGAAATTTCAATTATGATGAGATAATCGGATTGATTATTAATGGAGACTCAAATGAATAAGATATTAAACATTCTTGAGAGTTTCAAATATTCGATTAATATAAAAGATGATTATCATAATAATGAAAAAATTAATGGATTTTTCCCAACCTACAAAACAACACATAGACTAATAAAATTCATTAATATAATCAATAGTAAGAATAATGGATCATTGCTATTGTCAGGTGCATACGGTACAGGAAAATCATTTCAAATTGCAGTTCTTCTATCAATTCTAACATCAAAAAATAATAATATAGATTTTGATATTTTGTTGCAAAAGATGCAAAATGAAGATACAAACATTAATGATATTTCTAGCTCAATAAAAACGAACAACTATCTTATTGTCTTTCCAGATGATTATTTTTCTGATTTTAAGCAAGCATTTGTAATGGGGATTTTGGATACAATTAAACAAAACCAATTAGAAATCAATCTAAATACGAACTATAATGTTATTAAACAAAAGATACTAAATTGGGAAAAGAATTACTCATTTGTTTTTAAAATGTTTGAAACAGAATTAGAAGCAAAGAGAATTACAATTCAAAACTTTTTACAAAAAATAGAAGAACACGATCAGGTATATTACAAAATTTTTGAAGAAATGTATCCAACAATTATGGGAGGAGATAAATTTACACCTTACGATTCTCTAATAAATCTCACAAAAATCATAACTGATTTTGAACAGCAAGTCTGTAAACAAGGTTATGACGGTGTCATTTATGTCTTTGATGAATATGGTAGATTTCTTGAAGAAAATATTCATAATATCAATGTTAAG
>CAYUTH010000054.1:0-12768 GCA_964447485.1 uncultured Candidatus Cloacimonadota bacterium
CATCATCCCTTTTATGAAGGATATCAAGGAAGAGATTAAGCTTTGCGCGAGAGTCTTGTGTGACCTTGGCTTTTTCTTTTTTTCTTTTTTGCACCTTTTTCGTCGTCGGTGTAGTAATAATAGTAGTAGTAATAGTAATATTTATAACCGCTATAATATTTTTTTACTTCGATACCGTTTACCACAACACCCGCAGCTTTCATATCAATATTGTGAAGAAGGCTTTTTGCCTGTTCAATGATCTCCCGCTCTGTGGAATTAACACGGATAACAAGGATCAGCTGATCAACCTTTTTAGAAATGATCAAAGCATCCGTCACAGCAATAATGGGAGGGGAGTCCACAATGATATAATCATATTCTTCACGTAGCTTTGCAAAGAGTTCATCCATTTTTTTGGAGGAAAGCAGTTCAGAGGGATTTGGGGGAACGTGACCTGCAGTAATAATATCAAGATTATCCATACCGGAAGGTTTAATAATATCATGTATATCGATGTCATCAGTTGTTAGGTATCGAGAAAGTCCGTTTTCTCTGGAAACCATGAATAGGTTATGAATCATCGGCCGTCGCATATCACAGTCGACAAGCACGGTTTTTGATCTCATTTGAGAAAGTGCGATCGCCAGGTTGCTGCTGGAGGTTGACTTACCTTCTTTTGGTCCCGAACTTGTGACCAGAAATATTCTTCCACCGCCTGGGAATTTAGCCGGCAGGGAAACTACATTTGTTCTGAAAGTCCTGTATGCTTCGGCAATCGGTGATTTGGGACTATAATGAGGAACAAGACGGGCAACCATTTGCCGCTGAGTTGTGCTCAGCTCCGCAAGTTTTTCTTTATCCTTTACCTTACTCATCATGTCTTCGATATCCGCGAGATGCTTTTCGTCGAGAGGAATATCGGGAATCGTGCCGAGGATGGGTAATTTAACGTATCGTTCCACGTCAGAGAGATTATTTATCTTTGTATTAAGAGATTCAAGCAGGAATGCAGCTCCTATGCCGAGACCAAGACCGAGAAGCAGCCCGATGAGAATGTTCATTTTTACTTTTGGTGAGACCGGAGATTGGGGAAGTGTAGCGCGGTTTATGATCCTGATATTGCTTAACTTTCCTTCTTCGGATATCTTCGCTTCCTCATAGCGCTGGATAAGCATACTATATACTTCTTCATTTATTGCCTTGGATCTTTCCAGCCTTGCGAGCTCAAGTTCCGCATCAGGAAGTCCGGACATTCTTACTGAATATTCTTCTACAACAGTCTCAAGCCCCGCAACTTTTGCTGTGGCAGTTTGAAATTCAACTTCTGTGGCGATAATGTCGACAAAAAGTTCCTGCCTTCTGTCGAGAGGATTAAATGAATATTTGTTTACTTCAAGGATTTTATCTATTTCTGCCTTCAGCTGGCGCTTGATATTATCTATTTCGTTTTGAAGAGAGATGAGCTGAGGATGATTTTCTGTATAACCCTCTTTTGTCATGAGGATTGCAAGCTTGCTTTCATTTTCGATAAGTTTTTGACGCAATTGTTCTGAGACAGGAGAGGAGATAGACTCCATTTCTTCACCGAGTGCTTCATCAATTTTTTTAAGCTCACTTTTGAGATAATTAAGCTTTTTTTCAACTATTTGCAATTCGGTTTGGGCGGAACTCAATTGCGCTTCAAACTCAACCATATTGATGATCATCTCTTTAGTCTCTTCAGAAAGAGCGAACACCTCATTTGCGATCTTGTATGCGCGGAGGTCTTCTTCGGAGATTGCCAATTTTTTTGATGTCACGTCGAGCTGTTTTTCCAGAAATTCACGGACACTTGTTACTTCTGCACGAGCATATTTCAGACTTTCATCCTGATAGCTGTCCATAACCGCATTTACGGCTGCCTGAGCTTCATTTGGATTTGTTGACTTAAAAGCAACATCAACGATATCCACTTCTCGTTCAGCAGAAACCTCGATTTCTTTTGCCAGTAATCCTGATGGACTATCGGAAGAGAGGATTGGAAAATTTTCAGCAACAGGATTTCTTTTGAGTTTCTCGACGGCGCTTTCCATAACTGAGGGGCATTTTATCACTTCCATCTGGTTGTTAAGATCATTACGACCGAATCCGCCAGTACTGAAGAAGAGATCTGTCTGTTTGTTGAGCTCTAAAAGAATTTTTCCATTACTTTCATAGATGCGCGGGGCACTGGCTGTATAATATATTGTTGCTACCATTACAACCACAAAAATTATGAGAATAAGTTTTATATGTCGGAGGATTATTCTATAATAATCTCTTAGTTTGATTTCTTGTTCTTGTTCAGGAAATTGATCCATATGTCTCTCTCGATCTATTTATTTTGAATTGTTAAATACAAGTTATAAATACTCAATACAGTTGCAAATTTAGCGAGGAAATCTGCGACCCTTTCCATCCCATAGAAAACCGTTCCTGATACAACAACAGTATCGCCCGGCTTAAGCACTGGAATTATGCCAAAATCACCCGTATCAAGATATTTTTTTACATTAATCCAAATTACTTCACCCTGTCCACCTTCTTCACTGGGACGAACGATCCTGATTTTAGATAATTTTGCGTCTTCGGTGGGACCTCCGGCAAGTGAGAGGAGTGTGAGTAGATCGGTGTCGTCGGGAACGAGATAGAATCCCGGTTTGCGAACCTGTCCCCAAATCTGGGTGTATATGCGCAGCTGCTCTTCATCCCCCATTGTGCCGGAATAAGAATATGCCGAATTACCGGTCGGTGAAGTTATCGAAGGACTATCCTGCGCAAAACAGGCAGTACTAAGGACTATAAGACTAATTATTATAACAAAAAGGTGTTTCATATGAACTCCCTTTACTAGTGTGGATGTAAATTTTCAATTGATAATTTTCCGTCAATTTATTTATTGAGTAAAATTGATTATCCGCTCGTCAGATTCCGAACCTTCGGCATTTTCCTCGGTTAAAAATGCATCGATGCGCCAGATATAACTAATTCCCGGAATCGGGGTAAAATCTTCTATCTCAGAAAGTTTTATGCTGCTATCATCCGTGTTTTCTGAATATATGAGGTTGTGACCTGTGTCAAAAAAGAGAATACGGTAGGTATACCCCGAACCGCTCCAGGAAAATTCTATGGAATCATTCACGGAGAATGTACCGTTGTCAGCAGGTGCTTGCAAACCGGGCACTTCGATCAACCGGTATGAAACGGTATCTGATTTTGTGAAATTACCCGCTTCATCGAACGGGATGATAAAATACGACCAGGTTTTCTGTATAACCGGCTCCTCATAACCAATGAATTTATCGTAATAGGTCGAAGAGTCTGGAGTAAACGGAATTTCTACAACGAAATAAAAATTCGTATCCGTTGCTGTAGATAAATAGTAACGCCAAACCTCGATATGATGAATGTCACCATCCTTTTGAAGAGGAGTGTCATTCCACTGGATCTTCATCCAATTATAGGTTAGATTGCCACCAGCAGGATAGGCATCGATGCCATTATTTCTGTCCGTATAAGCGCACCCAGGATCGCCGGGATCGCATTTATGAGGTGTCATCGTTACTTTTGAAGGAGGAATGATATCATCATTCTCGGCTTTGTCATAACTGCACCCATAAGCTATGACGACAATGATAACTAAAAGAATCGCATATAACCATTTCATACTTTTCTTTTATTGTTTATAATGATTTACTGTCAAATTTTTTAAATAGTATCTAAGATATATTTCAAAATGAAAAAATGTTGACGAAAATTACTATACTTCGCAAACCAACATACACATAAATTGTTTTTTAGGAGCATCAATGGAATATCCATTTAGAGAAATCGAAGCAAAGTGGCAAAAGATTTGGGAAAAGAATCGCACCTTTTATGTTGATATGGACGACCCGCGGGAGAAGTTTTATCTCTTATCAATGTTTCCATATCCTTCAGGCGTGCTTCATATGGGGCATGTGTCCAATTACTCAATTGCCGATGCCATCGCACGTTATAAGATAATGAATGGATACAAAGTGCTCCAGCCAATGGGCTATGACAGTTTTGGTATGCCTGCAGAGAATTTTGCGATCGAGCACCACTCCCATCCTGAAATAACCACTCACGAGAACATAGATAAAATGCGCAAACAGTTTAAAATGGTTGGCTTTGGCTATGATTGGGATCGGGAGGTGATCACATGCGATGCTGATTATTACAGGTGGAATCAGTGGTTTTTCATGAAAATGTACGAGATGGGGCTTGTCTATAAGAAATCCTCTTACGTGAACTGGTGCCCAAGCTGCCAGACTGTGCTCGCAAATGAACAGGCAGAAGGAGGTATCTGCTGGCGATGTGATTCCAAAGTTGAGCAGAAAGAAATCGAGCAGTGGTTCATAAAAATAACGGATTATGCAGAAGAGCTTCTTGATCATTCGAAACTGAATAACTGGCCACAACGCGTCATAACAATGCAGAAGAACTGGATCGGGAAAAGCTACGGCACACAGATCATATTCAAAATGGAAAAAGATGACACGGAAATTCCTGTCTTTACCACGCGCCCGGACACAATATTTGGCTGTACCTATATGGTTCTGGCTGCCGAACATCCTTTAGTCGAAACATTTTTAGTTGATAATCCTCAAGAAATCGAAATTAAAAAGTTTATAGAAAAGATCATTAATGAAGACAAAATTGAACGCACTGCAGAAGATACAGAAAAGATTGGAATATTCTCAGGAAAATATGCGATCAATCCCGTCAATGGTGAGAAGATACCTATATGGATAGCGAACTATGTGGTCATGGATTATGGAACCGGCGCAGTGATGTGCGTGCCGGCACACGACCAGCGAGATTTTGAGTTTGCCAATAAGTATGAACTACCGATCCGCATCGTAATACAAGATCCGGAAAAGACCCTCGATTTGGAATCAATGAAAGAAGCGTATGTTGATGATGGCATTCTTGTAAATTCCAGCCCCTTCGATGATATGAATAATCGTAAAGCGATAGAGAAGATAACCGAATGGATGGAAGAAAAAGGATATGGATACAAAACTGTAAACTATCGCTTGCGAGATTGGGGTATCTCCCGCCAGCGTTACTGGGGAACTCCAATACCCATCGTGTATTGTGATGAGTGCGGCGCAGTTCCGGTTCCTGAAGGAGATCTTCCGGTTCGGCTTCCGAAAGATGTGGAAGTTGGGAAAACACGGAAGAATCCGCTCCTGTCCGTGCCCGAGTTCCTGAATACAACCTGCCCGAAATGCGGGGGACCTGCAATCCGTGAAACAGACACGATGGACACATTCTTTGATTCATCCTGGTATTATGCCCGATTCTGTGATGCGAACAATAACGATGTGCCCTTTCAAAAGGGAAAGGCAAATTATTGGCTTCCTGTCGATCAGTACATTGGTGGGATTGAGCATGCCTGCCTGCATCTTCTTTATGCACGCTTCTTCCATAAATTTATGAGAGATATCGGGCTGGTCTCCACCGACGAACCTTTTACAAACCTGCTCACTCAGGGCATGGTCACCAAAGACGGCGCCAAGATGTCAAAATCAAAAGGAAACACAGTCGACCCACAAGAATATATAGATAGATTTGGTTCTGATACACTGCGGGTTTTCATGCTATTTGCATCTCCGCCGGAAAAAGATGTCGAGTGGAATGACGAAGGGGTGAAAGGCGCATTCCGTTTTCTGAACCGTGTCTGGGTGCTTTTCTCGGAAAAGCAGATCTTTCTGAAAAGTCTTCCGAGTAGCTATAATGAGGATGCAGAGATGCCTTCTTATGCAAAGGACCTGCGTTTTAGCACGCATTATACGATCAAAAAAGTGACAGAGGATATCAAAGACAGAATGCAGTTCAATACTGCGATTGCTGCGATCATGGAGCACCTGAATAATATATCTGCATTCCAGTGTGATGAAAACAGTAATAAAATATTGCAAGCAGTCTATTATGAAGCGATTGCCGCGCTGCCGAAACTGCTTCAACCCTTTGCCCCGCATCTGTCTGAAGAAATTTGGGCAATGCTGGGCAATAATGATTCCATCCTGAACTCATCCTGGATAACGTATAATGAAAAATATCTTATTCAGGATCAGGCAACGTATGTGATACAGATCAACGGAAAACTGCGCAGTAAGATCATTGTCGGTCTTGATACTGCCAAAGATGAAGTTGAAAAAATAGCTCTTGCCGATGAAAAGGTTTTGAAATATACTGAAGGAAAAAAGATAATAAAAGTAATCATCATTCCTAAGAAATTAGTGAATATTGTCATAAAAGATTAGTGTGATACTCAAAAAAAAATCACTCGGACAAAATTTTCTCATCGATGAAAATATTGCGCGCAAAATTGTCTGGACTGCAGATGTTCAGAAAAGTGATATTGTTTGGGAAATAGGACCGGGCAGTGGAATTCTTACTAAAATTCTTATCGAAAAATGCAAGCAGTTATATGCATTCGAGATTGATAATGAGTGGTTCGGCTTTCTTCAATCACAGTATGAGAATACAAACCTGATCCTTGTGAATGCTGACATACTCGTTGTAGATTTCAGAGATTATTTTCAAGGTGAAAAAGTAAAGATCGTTGCGAATTTACCCTACCAGATCACGTCACCGGTGCTCTTTAAGATACTTGAAAGCAGGGACATTTTCAGCAGTATAACCGTGATGATACAGGATGAAGTCGCAGACCGTTTGTGTGCTTCATCCGGAAATAAAGAATATGGAAAACTCAGTATCAAGCTGCAGCTCTATTTTACGATACAAAAGAAGTTTATCGTTCCGCCGCATGTATTTCGTCCTCAACCAAAAGTGCGCTCTGCAGTAGTTCAACTTCTGCCAAAACAGGATGTCCCCCACATTCTCGATCAAGTGCAATTGTGGGCTCTTATCGATGCTGTTTTTAATCATAGAAGAAAGATGCTGCGCGTGAGTTTAAAATCATTTCTACCAGATAGAGAATATCAAATTTTATCAGGATCATCAATAGATCTTACACGGAGACCCGAGGAGTTATCCATTCGGGAATTTGTTGAGCTTTCCAATACATTAGAAACCATGAAAAAAGGAGCATAAAATGAAAACAGTCGGGAAAGTCATACTATGGATATTTGCAGTGATCGGCGTGCTGATGGTGCTATTCATCATTATCCTTGCGAACTCTTTGCCATCTAAACCAAAGGTGAAAATCCATGAAAATACCTATTTGGAACTTTCGCTCGATGGACTTCATTACGATTATAATGAATATCAAGATATTTTCTTTATACAGGAATCAATGTCAATCGGGGATATATGCCGAAAGATCGATGCGGCGATGCTGGACACCCGGATAAAGGGCATTATCATAAAACCCGGAATGTATATGAGCGGATGGGCGCTCACAAAAGAGCTTCATGACAAACTCCTCGAGTTCAAGGAAAGCGGTAAATCCCTCTATGCTTACATCGATTTCACTTATGACAAGGGATATTATCTCGCTTCGACTGCAGAGGATATCTATTTCAACCCGAGCTCCACTGCAGGCATTGTGATGAACGGGATCGGACTCGAGTTGAGTTACTATGAGGGTTTGCTGGATAAGATCGGTGTTGAAATGACGGTGCTCCATGCAGGGAAATATAAGGGAACGGGCGAGATGTACGACCGAAAAACAATGTCTCCCGAGCTGGAGGAAGACCTTGTTCGCATCGTTGACGGACTTTATGATGTATATACTTCCGATTTACAAATAAACAGGGATTTAAGCGATGAAGATATTACAAAAATTTTTGATGAGCGCGATGAGTATTTTCTGTCAGGCAATCAGGCGCTTGAAATGGGGCTTGTTGATCATCTTGGTAATGAACAGGATTTCGAGGCAATGATCGAGAAGGATGATCCTGTCCTCAAATTCAGTCTCTATGAGCCGCGCAACCGAAAATTTGCGTATAATAAGATTGCCGTTGTGTATGCGCAGGGTGGTATCACCTTTGCAGAAGCCGGAGTGCTGGAGAGCAATTACAGGAAGATAACAAAAAAAATATTAAAACTGCTCGAACGTATAGAAAAGATGAAATCGGTGAAAGGGCTTGTGCTGCGCGTGAATAGCGGCGGGGGCAGTGCGATGATATCCGATATTATTTTGGATAAGCTGGAAGAATTAAACGAGAAAATCCCAGTTGTAATCTCGATGGGAAAT
The DNA here is from genome assembly GCA_964447485.1 of uncultured Candidatus Cloacimonadota bacterium. Taxonomy (GTDB): domain Bacteria; phylum Cloacimonadota; class Cloacimonadia; order JGIOTU-2; family JGIOTU-2; genus Celaenobacter. The sequence goes on from CAYUTH010000054.1 coordinate 8,192, forward strand.
GTTGCTGCATCCGGCGGATATTGGATTTCCTCTCTTGCAGACTATATCTTTGCAGAGCCAAACACCATCACGGGCTCCATTGGTGTGGTCAGTATGATCCCAAATTGGCAGCAGCTCCGCGAGTGGGCTGAGGTGAATACATTCCAGATCCAGCGCGGAAAATACGCCAACTTCTTTTCGCTGAATTTTGCTCCTTCTCCTCAAGATATTGTAGCATTAAAGAAAGACATGAATGGGATTTACCTGGAATTCAAAGACCTTGTTGCACGTGGAAGGAATCTTCCCCTGACCGATGTTGAAGAGATTGCGCAAGGAAAGATATGGACTGGAATACAAGCAGTTGAGAACGGACTCGTGGATGAACTTGGCGGACTGGATGATGCAATTATCAAAGCTGCCGAACTGGCTGAGATCGATAAATATTCCGTACTCATTATGCCGGAGAAGAAGACGCTGATGGATATTATCCTGAATCAAGAAATTTCACTCTCTGCTGTAACACTGCTAAAAATATACGGTGCAATGAACAGTAACCCATTTACCGATGATATTTCACAGGTATTAGATTTAATCAAAGATGTTCGAGGCGAACCAATACAGTTGCGGACACCTTATAGATTAAAGGTTCAATAAGCAAGGGAAAGGAAGATATATGAATTTAGGATTATCGGCGATTTTTTTGAATCTAAAGGAGTCTATTAATGTATTAGCCTTTTTAATCATTATAGTATTAATCATTAATGTTATTCTTTGGGTTTATGTAGTTAAAATAAAAAAGGAGGTAATTGATAATAAAAATAAAATAAATAATATCCTTTATGCAGTTAGGGATATACAAGATGAATTAAAACCAGAGGAAGATAAAGATTAAAATTAAATTTATTTAATATCATTTCAATGAATGAAGATATGATAAGATTACTTAATTTCTATCATAATATAATTTTTAAGACTGAAATATTCAAAACTGATTTTAATAAAGAAGAATAATTGGAAAACTTATCTGTAAGCACAGTTATTCTTTTTATACCGTGAGAGTATGGGTATCCGTTATCAAATATTTTTCCCTCTAAAGCAGTGGAAACCTGTCGTGTAACCGAATTCTATTTTGTAAAATGGTCTCCACATTTATTGAGTATGAACTTAATGATCTATGAATTTCAATGCACTCTCTATTATTTTTTTTCTTCTTTTTAATTCGGAAGTATCATCAGGTAAATTCATAAATTGCGTCAATTCTTCGCAGTTTGAAAATTGAAACTTATTCACAATTTGAAACCTAAGTATGACTTCAACAAAATTCTTTAACTGGTATAAGAGAGTTTCAATATTTTGATTATTTTCACCTATGTGTACGGATCTATTTCTGTGATCCCTTAAATGGTTTAAAACTTGCTTCGCATATTCTCTTTCCTGAAAGAAAAATGAAGTACGTTTTACGGTCTCTTTGTGTGTTTCATTTTCATTAGTATTTGTTAGATATTCCAACAATCCCCATAATCTCAAATAACTACTTTCCAAATCACGAAGGTCAAGAGCTTGAGTATATTTCCTTAATGCTGTCTCAATATGGTTCTGAAATTTACTTCTTTTTAAGAACTTTCGCACATTTTCTTGGAATTTATATAAGTCAACCAGCTTATTTTCCATATCAAAAGTTCTTAATGGTCCAATATATCCAGTTTCATAAAACCAGTTTGTTGTAGCGAGTTTTCCATTAGGATAATGTATTGTATGTAGAGGACCGAAGACTATATTATTTATTGGATCTTTGCGACCATCAGATGAAATTCTATATCGTCCTTGGTTGTAGTATAAATTCCATATTCCTCTAATGATATCAATTGAATCTATTGCCTTTATTGATGCCTGAGAAACGGATTTTGCTTTAACCGACGTTTTTAGAAAAATATAGTCTCTCGGATATTCTCCTATAATCGAACGAGAAGCTTTTTTCTTGATTTTAGTTTCTATTTCATCAGTGAAGTTCTTATCTAAATAGCGATGAAAAGTAATTGTTGAACCGTTAATGTTTATGCGTTTTAATTTGCATCTATTATTTATTGATAATGTTGAAACCAATACAAATTTTTGAGGTATCTGGCTGAGGTATTCTGTTTCAAATTTAGTTATTTCTTTTAAAAGTCCCCCAGAGGTTATTTTTTCTTTTCCCGCTAGACTAAAAGTTGCCTGTGTTACTATCCTATTTTTTTCGAACTCTGTAATTGTGTTATTTAATGATATCATACTGTTTAGGACTACGATATATTCATTAAAGCCAAATCCCTCGAATGCTATTCTACCATCCTTTCTGGGAGATTTACTTTCTTCTAAACGAACAGCAAGATTCTCGGGGTCATATCCTTTTATCCAATTAGCACGCATATTTTAATAAGTAACTATTAGTATCAAACATCTTTATCTTAACAAGAGTAATTTCTGTGAATCTATAATTCGATTCTCACACGTTATTGTGCAGAGATATATCCCGCTTGCCACCGCATTGCCGCTTTGATCGACGCCATCCCAGGTTACCTCGACCATTCCCAAACTGGGGTTTGGGAACGAGGTTAGGATTTTTATAAGTTGCCCCTTAATGTTATAAATTGTTATCTCTGTGTTACCTGTGAGTTCTGTGGTTTTATTAAACTTCACGGTCGTCGATCTCGAGAATGGATTGGGAAAGGCGGAGATGGAGAGATTTCCACCCGGGATTTCATCGTAAACGCTGGTGATATAGAGGATATTTGACTGCACCTCATATTCACCATCATCGAAATATGCCTGCGCATGGGAGGTGATCTGCGACGAAGGAAGCGTAAGAGAAAACAGACTGCCTGTTTCATACGAATGATCTTGCGGAATCATTTCAAATTCTCCACCATCAGGCAGGTCGATCATGATATTATGCACGAGCGGCAGGTTGTTGTCTGTATCTGTATAGGTGATGAAAAATGTTATTGAATCATTATCAGAACTGTAGGTGAGATCGGAAAGCTGGGGTGGAGTATTTGTGCCGATGACCCTCTCTTCATGAGTTGGATAAAACAGCACAGGCGGTGTGGAGTCATTAAGCGTGATGAAAGGATCGACATTTATAGTTGCAGTTATCGCATCGAGCACAAGGCAACCGTAGCTATTGGGCCAGGGTCCGAACTGCGGATCAGAAGTGAGGTCGTCGATGTTGCACGCCATATAAAGTTTGCCATTATATACCTGCGATTGAATATCGCCGATCCGCGTATATGAAGAGTCTGTAATATCACCCTTGTATAAGCCGGTCTGTACTCCCGGAAAACCCGCAAAAGAGGGAATGTCTGCATAAACCAGAGCATACCCGATCGAGTCAACGGTTTCCGGATTGATAAGCCCCACAAGATACACGTACCATGGCGGTAAAAAGGAGAAGGTTTCGTAAAGGGGCCACTCTGTGTCGTTGTTGTTGAGAGTAAAATAGAATTTATCGTCAGAATAGGAAGCCCAGAATTCAGTCAGATCAAGAAAAGAGCTTCCCGTATTATCTCCGGTCTCCTCCTGGCACACTTCGATCATATAATTGTCCGGCGTCGGAAAAAGATCAAGAGAATTCTCGGGGGTCATGGAAAGATAGAGGTTCAGGAACAGCGTATCTAACCATGCATGGAAATTTGATTGCAAGCCATAATGTAAAAAACCCGATCCCGGTAATCCAAGTGTGTCGGAAAGAGTATTCATGTATCCGGGAAGAAAGAGTGACTGCATGTCTTCGTAAGACCAATTTTGCTGATCGTCAATTGAGTAAAAGAGCATGGTTTCGCAGGAATCCACAGAAATGGAATCTATATCCACATTGACGACAATGTCCTCATTTGGCACCAGGGCAGAGGTGCAGAAATTATTCCATAACTGAATGTTCTGTGCGAAAAGCAGCAGTGGAGAAAAGACAAGAATAAATGCAAAAATAATTTTGTTTTTCATAGGGAATCCTTATTTCAGAAATATTATTTTTCTTAAGTAACTCCCTTGTTTTGTGTCAAGTTTGCAAAGATAAATGCCAGGTTTTACTTCTCTTCCTTGCTCATCTCTGCCATCCCAGGTAACGGAGACAAGGTGACTGGGAGCGACCGGGAGAAGTTCCCGCACGAGTTGCCCTTTTACATTATAAATTTTTATCTCTGTGTTCTCTGTGCTCTCTGCCTGCCACGGCGTAGCGGAGTGAAGACGGGTGGTAATATTGAATGAAATGGTGGTTGTGGTTGAGAAGGGGTTGGGGTAATTGGATAAATTGAAATCATTCATCGCAGGAATTATCTCGTGCTCATCCACATCAAAAGTTTCAGTCATCGGAATAGAGATTTGTGTGAATTGTCCATCGATAACCTCGATATTATATTCTATTACTTCATCATAAAATACCCGTTCCGCATATACATCGTATATGCCGTCAGGAAGACGATACTCAAAATTGCCGATGCTGTCTGAGAAAGTTAACTCACCTGGTTGGTTATTAATCTTTAATAGTACATAATCTACCGGTTCCCCAGTTGTTGGATTGTATGTGTAACCCTCGATACCACCAAATGATGGTGAATTATATT
>CAYUTH010000055.1:0-12758 GCA_964447485.1 uncultured Candidatus Cloacimonadota bacterium
AAGCTGAAAGCTGATAAGAAAAAAGCGAAAAAATAAAAAAAGAAGAAAAAATTATTAAAAAACAAAGTGAAATAAATCGGAGGAAATATGGCAAAAGAGCTACGTTCAATATTGGCTACTGACTGTGGTAGTACAACAACGAAAGCCATATTAATTAAAAAAGTTGGTGATGTTTATCGTTTGATCGTTCGAGGTGAAGCTCCAACGACAGTGGAAGCGCCCTTTGATGACGTGACAAAAGGTGTGTTGAATGCGGTCGAAGAAGTTCAGGATCTCGTTCATATTCGAGGAGAAAAAGATAGGTTTATCATCAAAGATGAAACAATAGAAGTACCTCAAGATGGCGAGAAGGGTGTTGATGCATATGTGTCGACCAGTAGCGCTGGTGGGGGACTTCAAATGATGGTTGCCGGTGTAGTGAAAAGCATGACCGGTGAGAGTGCAGAACGTGCAGCACTCGGTGCAGGCGCGATTGTTATGGATGTGCTTGCGAGCAATGACAAACGTCTTCCGCATCAAAGGATCGAGAGGATCCGACACCTGCGTCCCGATATGATACTCCTTTCAGGAGGAATTGATGGGGGAACGACCAAGCACGTCGTTGAACTCGCAGAGATCATTGCTGCTGCAGATCCCAAACCCCGTCTTGGGTCAGAGTATAAGCTTCCCGTCATTTATGCAGGCAATAAAGATGCCCGTGAGGCAGTGAAAGCAACATTAGGTAACAAGGTCGACCTTATCATAACAGACAACATCCGACCTGTGCTTGAAAGAGAAAACCTGGGACCGGCACGTGATAAGATACACGATCTTTTTATGGAGCATGTGATGGCTCAAGCGCCAGGATACAAAAAGCTTATGGCTTGGGCGAGGGCAGAAACAGAAAACGGAAAAATTGAAGAAGTGCCCATCATGCCTACACCTGGAGCTGTCGGAAACATCATGCAGACAATTGCACGGTTGGAAAATATCGAAGTTGTAGGCGTTGATATCGGAGGAGCAACAACCGACGTGTTTTCGGTCTTCACTGAGGATAAAGTATTCAACAGAACAGTAAGCGCAAATCTCGGAATGAGTTACAGTATTTCCAATGTGCTTGCTTCTACAGGCATTAAAAACATTTTACGGTGGGTTCCCTTTGATATTCCGGAAACTCAACTGCGTAATATGATCAAAAATAAAATGATCAGACCTACGACAATTCCCTTCCTTGCCGAAGAACTTATGCTGGAACAGGCAATCGCAAAAGAGGCGCTTCGTCTTGCTTTTGAACAGCATAAAGAATTTGCCGTTACCCTTAAGGGCACGCAGAGAGAAAGAGAAATTTCTGAAGCATTCTCACAATCAACATCAGGTGAAACAATTGTAAATATGATGACTCTCGATATATTGGTTGGCAGCGGAGGTGTGATGTCTCATGCTCCTCGCAGAAATCAGTCTGCGATGATGATGATCGATGCATTCCTCCCCGAAGGTATCACACGTCTTGCTGTTGATAGTATATTCATGATGCCACAGCTTGGTGTTCTGGCATCGATTAGCGAAAAGGCAGCAACAGAAGTATTCGAAAAAGACTGCCTTATTCATCTTGGAACCTGCATCGCGCCAAAAGGCAAGTATAAACAAGGTAAAACAGCGCTCAATGCGAGGATCGAACTGCCAAATGGAGAGATCTACGAAGAGAGTATCCCATTTGGAGAGATCATCAAATTGGATTTGGGTGTTGGTGAGAATGCAAAAGCAATTTTGAAACCAATGAGCGGACTTGATCTTGGTGCAGGGAAAAATAATGAAGTAGAGACCACGATTTCGGGTGGAGTCGTTGGTATAATTATTGATACTCGTGGAAGAGAATTGCATTTTGATGAAAAATTGAACAAAGAAACAATGCGCGCTCATATTCCATCGGATAATGCAGCACGAGTAGAATCGTTGAAAAAGTGGATGAAGGCTCTCGAAGTCTATCCCCAAGAATGGTTATCATAGGAGGTTCACATGGCACAAGCATATACTCCCGGATTGACAATTACGAAAAGTATTATATTAAGAAAAGACAGAATTCTTCCTCTCAAAGGTGAAGTTGTGGTAAAAGTAGGTGATAAGGTCACCGCAGATGACAATGTTGCAAAAACAGATTTACCAGGTGACGTTATTGCAATCAATATCGGCAATAAACTCGGCGTTCCACCCTCTGATGTTCTGTCAAAAATGCAGAAAAAAGAAGGTGAAAAGATCAAAAAAGATGAACCTCTCGCAATGAGCCAGAGTATGTTCGGTCTCTTTAAATCTATTGTGAAATCACCGATTACCGGCACCGTTGAAAATATTTCGAGTATCACAGGGCAAGTTCTTCTTCGAGAACCTCCAGTACCAATAACCGTGAAAGCATTTATTGATGGGATAGTCAGCAAGGTTTATGAAAATGAAGGCGTCCAGATCGAGAATAAATCTGCATATATACAGGGAATCTTCGGAATTGGTGGTGAGATTACCGGTGAGATTAAAGTTCTTGTCGATGGGCCTGATGCCGAACTTCTGCCTGAACAGATAGATAATTCATGCAAGGATAAGATCATTGTGGGTGGTTCTATTGTGCGCCTGCCGGCTATTAAAAAAGCTGTTCAAGTGAGCGCAAAGGGCATTGTGATAGGCGGTATCGATGACCAGGATCTTAAAGACCTGCTTGGCTATGACATCGGTGTGGCAATAACCGGACATGAGGAGATTGGCTTGACTCTCGTTCTCACAGAAGGTTTTGGACCAATTAAAATGGCTGCAAAAACGTATGAAATTTTGAAAGAATTCGAGGGCTATAAAACTTCCATGCATGGCAAAACCCAGATCAGAGCCGGTGTGATGAGACCCGAGATCATTATCCCGATTCCTTTTAAAGAAGAAGAGCTGAAAGCCAAAGAGAAGGAAATTTCCGGTTTAAAAATTGGAAGTATTATAAGAATTATCAGAGAACCTCATTTTGGAGAGATCTGTAAAGTGACTGCACTTCCCGAAGAACTTGTTGTTGTCGAATCTGAAACAAAAGTGCGTGTGCTCAAAGCAAAAATGGAAGATGGCATTGAAGTTACAGTTCCCCGCGCAAATGTTGAAGCCATTGAAGATTAATTCAAATTAATATATAATTATAAAAGGGCACCGTTGAGTGCCCTTTTTTTGTTTGATATCTGCAAAGCATTTTATGAGAAATAAAACTGTTGGGTCATCTGCCCCCAGATGACCGCTTTCAAGTTTGCGATATTTTTATCGGTCGATTCGGAGAATCGACCCTACAAAATATCCCCCTAATATAATAATAAACAAATCAACCTAAAAAGACTCCCTATATATGCAGCTGCCAAGTAAATATGGGAATGTGTCTTTTCTTAATTTTGGATGATCAAATCCAATTACAATCTCAACTTTGGGTTCTTCTTCAATGTTCAAATTCACGTCTGTTTTAACCTTAATGAGGGAATGCCAAAAATTCTGATAGAAATATTTGATGGAATTATTTTTACTAAAGTTATTCTGTTTCCAAACTTCTCTCAATACATTACTGAACTCGTTACGTGATGGGCTCTGATTGGGAGAATAAATTTTTCTTAAATCACAATATGATTTAGCTAATTGTTTTTTGATTTTTTCGTTTTCCCAACTTTGTTCATCGAAAACAGAACTAAGTATTTTCTCATATTCGTCGACAAATTTTGTATCTATCCGAAGATCAAATAATCCTCTCATCGCAATCATAAAAAAAAAGGCAACATCCTTTTCTGTTAAATGCAATGGTAATTGATTATGAGCTGTCCAATTTCTGAGAATTTTCATTTGATCTTGGCAGAAATTTTTGAATAAGTATTCTATATTTTCTCTTTGAGAAAAATGCGATACTAGCTTTTCCTTTAAAAAATAACCCTTGCTCATTTCCCAATCAGCAGAAATTTCTTTTAGGAACATTGCGAAGAGATTCTCTTTCTTATTTCCTTCTTTAGGCATATTTAAGGGGAGCAGATTTTTTATTTTCTCAAGTTTATCTTTCACTTGCTGAATGGTAATTTCATTTTCCGTTGTATTATTAAATATAATATCTTTTTCGGTTAATTCACCTTCGTCTATTTTATGAATAAGGAGATTACAACCTTCAATAATTCCTCTTCTTAGAGTAATATATTCAAAATAATGAAGAAATTTTCGTGTTAATCTTTTCTCAAGCCAATTATGAAATTGATCAACGTCATTTTTATTAATAGAGGTTGGCATAGGCAATCTGGAGAGTTCAAACCTTTTCTTAAATTTAGGGTAAGTGTCCAATTTATCCTTATCAGATGGTTCATGCTCACGAGCGATTTCCAACCAAAATTTATTCACTTCATGAATTTCACCGTTATTTACCAATTCTGTCATTTTGTCGTATTTGCCTTTATCCAATATCTTTCTCACTTCGTTTAAAATATTATCTATCTCATCTTTGTCTTGTGCATCATATGCTTCTTGGAATTGACTTTGAAGGGCAGAAATATTGTTAGTGTCTGTATTTCCTGTTAGAAAAATAATACGATTGTTCTCAAATCCTTGTTTAATCAACTCCAAATATAGATGGAATCCGGCCTCTTTTAAAAAATCGTTAGGCGTCTCAATATCACCAAATTTTTTAAACAAATTCTCCCCTTTAGAACCAATATCGAAATTTTCGAGATTAATATCAATAACAATTAAGTCATATTTCTCTTTGGAAGATTTCACTTTTTTGTAAGCGTCGTCAAAACTAAATGTCAATTCAATCTGATTGCAACTCTCTTCAAACAACCCACTATCTTCAAAAAATTCCTTTCTTAATTTATCAATATCTTGATTGTCCTCAATCCATAGAATATTCACAGATTTCCTCCAGTATGTTATTTTTTGTTTTCATTTTTAAAAAGCCTGCTTGTATCCAATTCCTTTTTGGGGGGGAGCAACAGAAGGTCTTTTGCAAAAAGTAATTTTACAGTAAATATATTATTTTTTGTATTTACAGTTGCTGTTCTTTTTTTATCCTTCGTTTCATTAAGCATTTCCAGGTCATTTTTAATGCTTTCGATCCCTTTACCTGTGCTAATGGAAATATTTTTTTCAGGTATAAAAGGATTGCTCCATATTGATTTAAGATATATTTCACCCTCGATCTCAACTTCATTAAAAGCAATTTCAATCCAAATATCCTTATCATAATCTCTATATTTCATAGCATTAAAAAGAAGCTCGCCAAAATATCCCTGAAGTAGTGCCTGAGCATAATTGTCTTTCTTTAATTTGATATGTTTCCAAAGATCCGTAAATGATACTTTGATTGAAGCAATATTTTTATTTGCCCAATCAATTGGTTTTTCCTTTTCAGAATAGAACACATCACGCTCAAATGAATGTTTTAATTTGTCTAGAGTCGTATTATTTCGTTTGCAAATATTTTCTCTTATGCTATCAATTTTATGATAATCCTGATTTAAAAATCGAGCTAAAACTCTCTCTACCGCATCATTAAGAATTTCGTCAACTGTAACAAAATTTTTATCGGCATTATTATCTAATCTATCCTGCCGGATGAGAATCTGGAAATTCTTATCATTGCCCGTATTACGTGCCTGTAAAAGTTGTCCCTGTCTTTTAATTAGCATTTCTGCATGGTATGCATCTGTTAGTATTATTGCATCATTCTTGAACTCAATATGATTTTTTAACTTATTTGCTACTCCATAAATAGTATTTGGGAATAGAGTGTTTGCTAACGTGTGGCTATATTGTTGAATTACTTTCTCCAATTTTTTCTTTGCTTCTTCAGAAACCTTATCTCTTTCCTCTGCTTGTTTTACAAGAATTTCTTTCTCATGTTCCACCTGTGTCTTTATCTTATCTTCAATAGTTTTTTCTTTAAAATATTTCATCAATGCAAAAATCAGTTCAGAAATGATAGAATCATAATAAGATTTATACTTTTTCTTTTCTAAAATTATCTCATAACTCCTTTTAATTTTAATTAACATTTCAGTTATTTGCTCATTTCCAATTATTCTATCATCAATTTGGCGGATTTCACTTAAACAAGTATTCTGAATATTAAGATATTTTGAAATATAGCTGTTAATATTTAATTGAAAGGTAGGAATAAATTTCATATTAGTTTTTGTATATAGACTCAATAGAATAAATATTATTGAGGTTTGTATTAATAGAGTAGCTTCCCTATAATTTAAATTATATGAATCTATATAATTATGCCAGCCCAAAACAGTACCTTGTAATATATCATATATTCGCTGAACCACATTTTCTGCTTCAGTGGTTTTATTTATTGATAGCATTAGATAAGAAAAATAATTAGTATGATCAACATTTGAAATATTTCTACTAAGAGAATTTATAACCAAATAACTATATAAAAAAAGTTTTTTTATATCCTTATTATTTTTTACTAATAATTTTTTCTCTACTAAATTTAGTAATTTTCGATAGATAAATTCTATCGAATCCTTAAAATATTCATCAATAAATGAATATAAATACCATTGATTCTCAAAGCATTTTTTATTAAAAATCTGTAGATCTATAATTAGACTTGATGGACAATTATCAATATCAATAGAATATGATATTAGGGTAGTATTAATAAATAACTTACACAACTTTTCATTTAAATCATCAAAATTTATTATGGTTTCTCTGAGAATGAATCGAATGGTTTTTATGTCATTATTTTTTATGCATTCTATTAATGAATGTATCACAAAATAAGATATATTTCTTTTTTTGTAAAAATATTCATTTATCTTTTTCAAGAATAAATCGTAATCACATTTTCTAATAATTGTTAATATATGTCCTATTTCAGCATCAAGTTCATTATCCAAACCCTTATCATAACCCATTTCTTGTGATTCGCTAAGTTCGTTATTCTCGTTAATTCTTTCTATTAATTCGTTCAATAGATTGTATTTTTGATTCTCTATCAATATTCTTGTAACTTCCTCAAAGCTTATTCTATTTCGTAGTTCATGATGTAACCAGAGTTCATGTTTTATTGATTTTTCAATACATATCCGTAAAGATTTTTCTAAGAGATCATCATGACAGTTTATTAATGTTTCTTTTATAATGTCATTAATTTTGTGTGGATCTTGAACTAGTTCAATTAAATTAAATATCCAAGCATATTTGTTATTTTTTAATAGCAGAATCTCTAAATTAAATTGCAACTCTATTTCTACCTGCCTGGATCCAAACTGAATAGCTTTATCAAAAATATTCAACCAAAATCTTCTACGGTGTATTATAATTTTAAACCCTTCATAATCGTTTTCTTCTACTAAATTTTTAATATGTCCTGAAAATAATTTCGTGAATCTCTTTCCAATTTTATCCCAAGTTTTCGGCAAAAACTTTCCCGGGTTAATTGGTACAGGTATATCACTCATCTCAAACAAATAATTATTTTTGTCAGATTCAAAAATTTGTATTACATCTTCTGCTCTATCATATTTTTTTTCTTCTAAGAATTCACTAAAGATCGTATACAATCTATCTAAATCAGATTTTGTTAGTTTTAATTTTTCAAGTTTATTATTTTCAATTGCACTTTTTAATAATTCATTTTCCATAACAAGTCCTTTTAAATTATTTATTAGCCGAACAAACCAGTGCTATAAAAATAAAAAATTCCAATTACCGGTACAGCACATATTAATGCTGCAATAAAAATTACTGCAAAAAAAGCTAATAAATCTTTCATGGTAAGCTCACCCACTTTATTATTTACGATCCATAAATGCAGGTTACATGCCAATGTTTTATCAATATGCCGTAATTCGCCTAATAAAAGTAAGTTGCTCGGTTTCTGGGGATTATATAACATTTTTTATAGTAAATAATATTACTTTCTCAAGTAAATATCTTTATGTTTCAACATCTAATTTCTTCAACCTTGCTCTGAACGTATGCTCTTCAATTTTCAGCAATCTTGCTGCAGCAGCAGCATTTCCATTGTTGATCTTGAGAGCTTCAATATAATACGCTCTGGGTATTTTGTTGTCAAAATCCAATCCTTGTTCAGGTATAAAAACCTTCATCTCATTTCTGCTCATATTTCTAAAATCAATTTTCGCTGTATCTATTTTGTCCCCGGGATATATAAATGCATTTTCTAAGACAGAGAACAACTCTCTAATGTTTCCGGGGAAATGATAATCTTTTAATTTTTCCAAAGCTTCTTTGGTAATTTCCTTTTTTTTATTATGCCTTGAATTTAGTTTTTTCACATAATACTCAGTAAGTAAGAGCACATCATTTTTTCTATGCCGTAATGGGGGCAGCTCAATTTCTTGCTTCACAATCCTATAATAAAGTTCTTCTCTGAATTGTCCTTCTTTTATGAGATTTTTCAGATCTTTGTTGGTGGCAGTAATTACACGCACATCAACTTTTTCTTCTTTTCCGCCAACCGGTTGGATAGTTCCTTCTTCAAGCACACGAAATAATTTCACCTGCATTGGCAAGGGCAAATCACCAACCTCATCAAGGAAAATTGTTCCTTTATCTGCTTCTTTGAAGTTACCCTCTTTATCGTGTATTGCGCCAGTAAATGAACCTTTTTTATGTCCGAAAAATTCACTTTCAAAAAGTTCAGGACTTATCGCGCCACAATTTACTTTTACAAATGATTGCTCTTTTCGCGTGCTGTTAAAATGCAATGCTTCAGCGATGAGTTCCTTCCCTGTTCCACTTTCTCCATAAATAAATACTGGTATGTCATATTCGGAAAGCCAGTTTATCTTTTCCTTTATGTTCTTTATTGCATCACAATTTCCAATGATGTTGTCAAATTCTAATTTGAGATTCTCTTTAAGATTCTTATTTTCCCTTGAAAGTTTTGTGAGCGTTGTTTTTATTTCATCCACATCTTGTATCTTGGGAAAATCATCCAGATTAAAATTGATGGGGGAAATACCTTTTTCTCTGGAAACCTGAATAAGTTCGGCATCTATCACGCCACCTTGCTGAAGAAATATCCAGCATGCATGCATTGTGGGAGTTCCGGAAGTAATAGATATTGTATATTCAGCATCATTGTTTTTATTCTCATCTTGTACATTTTTCACTGATGCATACATTGCAGGATATACAGTGTTGTAATCAATAGGATTCTCGGAAACTGCTTCTTGGTATTTTACATCCATTTGAGGATAATGTTTTCTACAAAATCTGAGAATGTCAGAAGCTGGTTTCAGATATTTTTCATTGTTGTAGAATATGTAGAGCTTATCGAATTTAATCTCTTCCAAAATCGATAATATTGCTCCGGACTTTTCATCGATGTAGCAATCATTGTTCCCGATAAATGATAACAGTATTTTCATAGTTGCTCTATTTGAAATTTAATTTTCTTAGAGTCAAGAAATTGAAAAGTAAACCCTCAGCTTCTTTTGAGTCCGAACCATTGCGAAGATCTTCTGCTGTTAAGCGAAGAAGCCGAAATTTCGTAAGGTTTATACACACCTCCCGGCTAAAGCCGTACTCCTCTTGATAGAGGAGAATTATGTTAGATTTTGATTTATCGGTTTATAAAAAAACAAAGAATAATTCCCCTCTCGAGAGGGGTGTCCACCAGCCGGTGGACGGGGTGTGTTATTTAGGTCGAACCGTTGCGAAGGTTAAAAAGAAACCGTTCGCAAGGTTCTCAGATTTTAAAATTCCGTCCCGCTTGAGAAATTAAAATTGCTGATCTTCATGGCAGGAACGAGGAATCCTCCACCAAAGAAAGCGCCTGCGATCTCGGCAGTATCTCCAATCTCTTTTATATTAGAGAAAATATTTATAACGCTATCCGTAAAACGCATATTCTTCAAAGGTTTTGTTATCTTTCCATTCTCCACCATATAGAATCCATCCCGCGTCATACCTGTCACCAGCAATGCAATAGGATCGATAATATTTGAATAGTGGAAATGAGTGACAAGTACGCCTTTTTCAGTATTCTTTATCATTTTTTCAACTGAACTCTTTCCTGTATCAAACCTGAGTGCAAAGGGATATGCTGCCTGGGTTGGCAACGGCATTGCGTGCCCGTTATTCTCCACACCTGTCTCTTTTGCAATCCACCGATTAGTCGCAAAACCTTTTGGGACGCCTTTGTGAACAAGCGTCATTGGTTTCACGGGCATTCCTTCAAAATCAAAGGGCTGCGAACCGATTATCGGACTATAGGGATCTTCAAAAACATTGAGTTTTTCCGAAAAGATCTTTTTATTCAAACCATCTTTGAGGAAAGATGTTCCCTCGATATAATCCATGCCGTTAAAACCTCTCCACAAAAGGAAAAGCACAAATTCTGCTACAGCTGCAGGCTCCATTATTACTGTGTATTTTCCTGGCTTCAAATTCTCAGGATATTTGCTCTTCAGCGCCTTTTCGACCGCAATGTTTCCAGCTTTTTCCACATCAATTTGTCGGACATCCTTTTTTATGATCTCGTGCCAGCCGGATGCGGCGCCATCCATCGCAGTAATACTGAATTCTGCATTCGTAGAGATATCATATGCAAAAAGTCCTTTGCTGTTTGCCAAAGCAATCTCAGAGGTCGAGTTAGAAAATATTCCTGCTCCCTCAAGATTATTTTTCTTGCAGATATTCACTGCTTTTGTAATACTTTCTGCACGTTGTTGAGGAGAAAATTCATCAGTCGCTTTGCAGAAGTTTTCAACTTTTTGGTACTCCTGCTCTTTGGGGAGTGGAAGAAGTTTTTCATTATCCCGTTGCATTTTTGTCGCATCAATGGCGGCTTGAAGTGTTTGTTTAAGAGAATCATCATCCAATTTATTCGTGGTCGCAGTTGCAGTTTTTTTACCCATGATCGTGCGAATCCTGATATGATAGGATGTATCGCTTACATTTTGATGTATAAAATTCTCCGCATACCTTGTAAGCGCACTTTTATTTTTAAAGATCATGACCTCTGTTTCAACTTCCTTGGAAAGGGAACAGATTTTTTGGGCAAGCTCGCGCATTTCTGCTATACTATTCTGACTCATATGAACTCCTGAAATTATTTTTCGAATGTTTTTTCATCTTTACTGATGATCGTGTCAAGACTTTCATGTCTCACCACGATTTTGTTGACACAGAGTGATGTGCCTATGATAAATATTCAAGAATATTAGAGAAGAGGTTTCAAATGCCAGTAACTGTCGTCTTAGGAGCATTATGGGGAGATGAAGCAAAGGCAAAGATCGTTGATGCACTTGCAGAAAACATGGATGCAATTGTACGCTTCCAGGGTGGATGCAATGCAGGTCATACAGTCGTTCACGACGATACAACATATAAATTTCACATAATCCCGGTCGGAATCCTTGATCCAGATATGATATGTATTATTGGAAATGGGGTTGTGATAAATCTTGAAAGATTATTAGAAGAAATCCAGGATATTGAATCAAAAGGGATTCATCTTGCAGATAGATTTTTCATAAGCTCGCAGGCGCACCTGACACTCCCTGTTCAGACTTATCTCGATGAGCTGGGTGAGAAATTGAGTGGCAAGCAAGCAATCGGAACAACGAAATCGGGCATTGGACCGACCTATTCTGATAAAGCCGCACGGCTTGGACTGCGCATGGGTGATCTGCTCGATAAGAAATACCTGGCATACAGATTATCAAATCTTATCAATAATAAAAGGGATATGCTCGGTTCATGGCTCGAAAATATCAGCTTAGAAGATTCTGTTGATATGCTTTATGAGATTGGAATTCAGCTCAAACCCTTTATCTGCAATACTCCGTATATGATAAACAATATGATCAAAGAAAATAAAAATATTCTTTTCGAGGGTGCTCAGGGAACACTCCTCGATATTGATTTCGGAACATATCCCTACGTGACTTCATCGAATACCACAATCGGTGGAGCATTGACCGGTGCTGGTATTAATCCAAGAAGCATAAGCAAAATAATCGGGGTAATGAAGGCATATTTTACACGGGTGGGCAACGGACCTTTCCCAACTGAACTGCATGATAAAATAGGGGAATACATTCGCGAAAAAGGGCATGAATACGGCACCACAACCGGGCGTCCACGCAGATGCGGGTGGTTCGATGCAGTCGCAGCAAGTTTTTCTGCAATGCTCAATGGATTCGACGAGATTGCACTTACTTTACTTGATGTCTATTCCGGCTTAGATACGATCGAGATATGCACAGGTTACACGTTAGACGGTCTGGAAATGGAGGAATATCCTGTTGACACACGGCTGTTACAAGAGGTTCAACCTTCATACATTTCTCTTCCCGGATGGAAAGAAGATATCTCGTCAGATAAAGTATTTGAAGAGCTGCCTGAAAATGCCCGAAACTTTGTACACACCATAGAAGAACTGCTTTGCATCCCAATAAAGATCGTTTCTGTCGGTGCAAAACGCAGTCAGACAATATTTAGATAAAGCAGTGTATGAGTATCATCTGTCAAAATCTTACCTTTCATTACTCTAAGAATAAATCCGATCCTCGACTTTTTGAAAATTTTGAATTCGAGTTGAACAATAAAGAGATAAAATGCCTGCATGGAGAAACTGGATCAGGGAAGACGACTCTTTTCAATTTGTTATTTGGTATATTAGAACCAATAAAAGGAAAAATTCTCATCGATACAATTCCATTAAATAAAGAAAAAAAACTATCGGACAAAGTTGCATTCCTCTTTCAGGAATCCGAAAGACAATTTGTTTTCCCGTCAAT
>CAYUTH010000056.1:0-10077 GCA_964447485.1 uncultured Candidatus Cloacimonadota bacterium
CAATCTCATCGTATTTATTTTTGATGTAGAAACGAATGAGATCAAATATGAGCAGATGAGGGTCGAGAAGAAAAAAGATGAACGCCTGCAATCTGCTCAAAAAGTACTTGATATGGCTATTGAAATGTGCGGTTCTGCGGAAACCAAAGCTATGGAAATCGCCATGAATTTCTTCAACTCGGAGCAGTATCCTGATGCAAAAACTGCATTCTTAAGCGTGCTGGACTTGAATCCGGAAGAGAAAGAAGCATATCTTTATCTTGCCTACATCAGTGCTCTCGGGACAGATTACACTACAGCAATCGACTATTATAACAAAGCGCTCGAGATTGATCCGAACTATATCATAGCCCTTGAGGGTCTTGCGTGGTCTTATAAAATGGTCGAAAATTATGACATGGCATCGGAAACCTATCGCACACTTGCAGAGCTTGAAGAAGGAAACATCGAATATGTGGTTTGTATCGGTGAGATATGCCAAATGACCGACAATTTTGATGATGCGGTAGATGCATACAATCTTGCGCTTGGTATTGATCCTGATAATATCGAGGTTCATAAATCTCTTGGAATTCTCTATTTTGATGAAGATTATTATGACGAAGCGATACCTCATCTTCGCGCGGTCATCGATGCGGGCGTAGATGATAGTGATATTGGTAAGAAGTTAGCAATTGCGTATCAGAAAACCGGTCGCATTGACGAAGCTATCCAGCAGAACCTGGATATTGTCAAAAGAAAACCGAAATCCACAACCCCTTATCTGAACCTTGCAGCAATCTATGTTAACCAGCAGAAATTCACAAAAGCCCTTGATGCGCTGAATAAATATATCGAGATCGTGCCGGATTCTGAGATCGGCTATAACAGAATTGCTGATGTGTACCGCCAGATGAAGGAGTATGATAAGGCTGTTCAGTATGCGCAAAAATCTGCGGAGATCGCTCCCGGTCAGCCGGAACCATATCTTATTCTTGGTGAAATCGATAATGAGCGCGGCTACCTGCATTATCAACTCTATATTGATTATGATGAGAAAGCAAAGAACCCGGAATTCAGTGCTGATTATGATAAAAATCATAAATTGCGTGTAGAGAATAAGAAGAAGGCAAACGCTTACTTTACCTCCGCAAAGGCATTTTACGAAAAAGCAAAATCATTAACATCCGATTATTTCATGCAGGAGCGTTTGAAGGATAAGATTGAGTTGGTAAAAACGCTTATCGAAGAAACAAAGCATGATCCATTCTATGATGAATAAAGCATTGACCTTTCAACAGATCATATTCCATCTACAGAAATTCTGGGATTCCCAGGGCTGTATAATACGCCAGCCCTATGATGTAGAAATGGGTGCGGGTACTTTTCATCCAGCCACTTTTTTCGGGTCTCTCTCCAACAAAGACGAGCGGGTTGCCTACACTCAACCATCAAGACGTCCCAAGGACGGACGTTATGGTGACAATCCCAACCGATTGCAGCACTATTATCAATTCCAGGTCATTATAAAACCTTCCCCTGACGACATTCAGGAACTGTATTTGAAGAGTCTCGAAGCAATCGGCACTCCTATAAAGGAGCATGATGTGCGTTTCGTGGAAGATGACTGGGAATCGCCGACACTCGGTGCAGCAGGATTGGGCTGGGAAGTCTGGCTTGACGGAATGGAAATCTCGCAATTCACCTATTTCCAGCAGATCGCAGGATACGAACTAAAGTCAGTGCCTGTCGAACTCACTTACGGTTTAGAGCGTATCGCTATGTACATCCAGCAGGTCGATCATTTCAAAGATATTATGTGGAATGATACAATGACATATGAAGAAGTGTACATGGCAAGCGAGAAGCAATTCTGCGAGTTCAATTTCAAAACTGCAAATGTTGAGATGCTTTTCGGCGAGTTTGACCGTTGTGAAAAAGAGGTGTTCAGGCAGGTGGAATTCGACCTCGTATATCCTGCTTATGATTATGTACTCAAATGCTCACATATATTTAATCTACTCGATGCACGCGGTGCGATCAGCGTTTCGGAAAGAGCGATGTATATCAAACGCATCCGCAACCTTGCACGTGCGTGCGCTACGGGATTCATGCAATCCCAGAATGACCAAAAATAAGGATACGTATGCCAAAAAATACTGAATCAATATATAAAGAAATACTTGATTGTTATACTGATACTTTCAGCTCATCTCTGCATTCGTTATACATATACGGAAGTGCAACTACAGATGATTTCAATGAAAAGTATTCGGACATCAATGTCGCAATAATTCTTGATGACATTTCAATTCAAAATCTCATTAAAGCCAGAAGTTGTATAAAAACACTTCGCAAGAAAAGTGTTACTGCCCCACTCTTTCTCACAAAAGAATACATCATGGATTCTCTGGATTCCTTTCCTATCGAATTTCTTGTGATCAAAAATTCCCATCTTACTCTGCATGGAGATGATGCATTTGCAGACATCTCGATCGAACCGGAACACGTACGGCTGCAGGCAGAGCGTGAACTCAAAGGAAAACTACTCTTGCTTCGCGCATCATTTCTTGAGAACATCGACAGGAAAAATGTGCTGAATGCACTCGTCATGAACTCTTTTTCTGCACTCATTCCTGTTTTGAAAGGGATACTGTTTTTCAAGGGAACGGAAATTCCTGTAAATGCATTAGATGTCATCAAAGCAACATCAGAAGTATGCGAGATCGATCTCTCATCCTTTGAATCTGCCTATAAGATCAAGAACCGTTATTTGAAACTGAAAAGTGAAGAATTCGTCACCTTTTTTGAATCTTATATTTCCGCTGTTGATGCGCTAGCGGAACTCGTAGATAAATTTTAATCTTTTGTATTTGATAATGAATGTTGTAAGCACTTTCCGTGCGGTGAAACAGTTATTATGAAGAAGATCATCGTTATCGGGGGAGGTCCTGCCGGGATGATGGCAGCATGCAGAGCTGCCGAGTGCGGAGCTGAAGTAACACTTCTTGAGAAGATGAACAAGCTCGGACTCAAGCTTTCTCTTACAGGCAAAGGAAGATGTAATATCACAAACACGGAACCCGAGATCATGGCATTTATTGAAAAATACGGACAGAATGGTAAATTTCTTATTAATGCCTTCAATACATTTTTCAATAAAGATTTGATGCTCTTTCTTAAAAAGCGAGGTCTCATTCTCAAGGAACTCTCAGGTGGACGCATCTATCCTGAATCAGATAATTCATGGAGCGTTGTGGATGTATTAGCTCAATATCTCAAAGAGCTGGGGGTTCGTGTATTGCTGGAATCTTCTGTAATTGAACTGCTGCATTATAATAATGTTGCAGGTGGTGTCATACACGAAAACGGAACTCTCCTTGCCGATGCAGTCATTGTTGCGACAGGTGGGAAATCTTATTCCCAGACCGGTTCTTCAGGAGATGGATATCAATTTGCACGTGTCACCGGGCACAAAGTCACCGACCTTTATCCCGGATTAGTTCCTTTTAATCTCCTCGATATAGATCCGGATCTGGATGGTGTGAAATTAAAAAATGTACGAGGAACTGTCAGTGATGACGACGAAGTTCTAGCTGAAGCTTTTGGAGAATTCTATTTCACGGAATGGGGTGCTGACGGCTCTGTGATACTTCGTTTAAGCAGAGACGTGAAAGAAGAAATTCAGGGGGATTACCTGACCCTGCATGTCGATCTCAAAACTGCGCTTGATGAGCAAAAAATCCATGAGAGAATACTGAGAGAGATAAATATTAATGGAAAATTATCCTATAAAAATTTGCTGAAAGAACTCCTTCCGGAAAAGATGATATCCTTTTTCATCACGAAAACCCATATACCGGAAGATACCAAAATCGCAAATATCACAAAAGAGCAGCGGGAAACCATTGTGAGAAATTTGAAAGATCTTACCTTTACGATCACCGGCACAAGATCCTTTGATGAAGCTATCGTTACTTCCGGCGGAGTACAGCTTTCACATATCGATCCTCGAACAATGGAATCCAAAAAAATTAAAAATCTGTACTTTGCAGGCGAAGTGTTGAACATCGATGGCGACACCGGGGGATACAATCTGCAAGCAGCATTTTCAACCGGATATGTCGCAGGGGACAACGCAGCAAAGGAACCACAAAATAATGAAGAAAATTGATCTACACATACATTCAAATTTTTCTGACGGCACAAGACATCCAAAAGATATAATTAAAGAAACAAAAACAATGGGCTTTGATGTGATCTCCATCACGGATCATGATACGCTTGACGGCTATAATGCCGGGAAAAGGTGCGCAAAACATCTGGGTATTGAGCTCGTTCCCGGAGTAGAGATCAGCAGCTACTATCAGGCATTCGATGTGCATATTCTCGCCTATTTTGTGGATATTCATAACCGGCAGCTCCTCAGCATGTTGAAATATCTGCAAAAGGGACGTATCTTACGAGCGCAGAAGATCCTCGATAAATTGGATGAGTATGGCTTCAATCTGAATATGAAAGAAGTGTTTGAGCATGCCGACAATAAGAAGGTCGTCGGGCGTCCTCATATTGCAACTGCAATGGCAGAAAAGGATTACACCACCTATGAAGAAGCATTCTGGCATTATATAGGTAATGATAGACCGGCATATGTACGCAAGCCCACATTCCCTCCTGAAGAAGTGATCAAGATCATCAAAGATGCAGGCGGCATTGCAATACTTGCACACCCGGGAGTCATTAAAAACGATTTCATTATTCCTGATCTTGTTGATTTTGGTTTGGACGGTCTTGAAGTATTTTATCCACTGCATAGTCTGTACCAGAGACAGAATTATCTTGAACTTGCCGAGCGTTATGGGCTACTGGTCACAGGTGGTTCCGACTATCATGGATTTGCAAGAAAAAACGAGGAATTCGGACAAGCAATGCTCAAAGAAAGTTATTACAATCAGCTCCTGGCACATAAGGATCGAAAGTATGCCAATTAAAAGACTGATCTTGCTGGCAGAGTTTGAGACAAATACCTATCTCATCTGGGATAAAGAATCGGGTCTGGGCGCAGTTATAGATCCTGCTAACAGCGCTCAAGTAATTGCTGATGAGGCAGAGAAATTGGGTTTTAAAATAAAATACATCATAAATACTCACGGGCATGCTGATCATATCGGGGCGAATTCCGAATTGAAAAATCTTACAGGTGCAACACTCTGCATACATGAAGATGACAGCGAGAAGCTAAGTAATACTGATTTGAACCTCAGCTCATTTGTCGGATTTCCAATTACTACTGTGAAGGCAGACAGATTGCTCAAAGATGGAGATGTAATAAATATAGGGAATATTTCATTAAAGGTGATGCATACTCCGGGTCATTCAAAAGGATGTATCTGCCTGGTCGGTGACGGATTTGTGTTCAGCGGAGATACACTATTTTTCGAAAGTATCGGGCGATATGATTTTCCTGATAGTAATGGCGATCTTCTAAGGAAGAGCATTGAAGAGAAATTATTTGTGCTTCCTGATGCAACAAAAGTTTATACGGGACATGGTGGACAAACCACGATTGGTCATGAAAAAAAACATAATCCCTTTTTCTTTTAAATTATGGTAATAATTTTAGACTTCGGCTCTCAATACACATATTTGATACTGAAATCAGTTCAGCAATTAAATGTGTCATGCAAAGTAGTACCTTACGACATCAATATCTCCGAAATTATCGAACTCGATCCTGGAGCAATTATTTTTTCCGGCAGTCCCTACAGTGTGTTGGAGGACGAAGCGCCGTTCTGCGATAAAAAAATATTCGAGTTGGGAATTCCAATACTAGGAATATGCTACGGGATGCAACTCATTTGCCATTTGTTGGGCGGTAAAGTCGGGCATTCGTTGAAAAAAGAGTTCGGTTATGTCGAGTTGATCATTAATGAAGAGCACAAGTTGTTTGAAGGACTGAAAACCGGAGATGTCGTATGGATGAGCCATTCGGATAAAATTGAAAAAGTTCCCGATGGTTATGAAACGTATTCCAGTACCATAAATACACCATTTGTTGCCATGCAAAATAATGCAAAAAAGATATATGCAGTTCAGTTTCATCCGGAGGTTTCACATACAGAAAAGGGATTGTTCATTTTTAAGAATTTCATATATGGCATTTGCGGACTAAAACCGAATTGGACACCGATTTCATTCATCGAGAAGGCATCAAAAAAGATCAAAGAAATGGTCGGGGATGCGGGTGTGGTTCTGGGCTTGAGCGGGGGAGTTGATTCATCTGTCACTGCTGCATTACTTCATAAAGTTATCGGTGATAGACTTTATCCTATCCTTGTTGATACAGGATTGATGAGGAAAAATGAGGTTGCAGAAATTCAACAGATGTTTGAAAACATTGGGATCCATATTAATGTGGTGAATGCAAAAGAAGTTTTTCTCGATGAATTAAAAGGCGTTGTCGATCCTGAGAAAAAAAGAAAGATCATCGGAAAACTTTTTATAGAAATTTTTGAAAAAGAAGCGCTCAAATTCAACAACGTGCAATTTCTTGCGCAGGGTACTCTGTATCCGGACGTGATCGAGAGTTCTTCATCCAAAACAGAAAACGGACCTTCTGTCACGATCAAATCTCATCATAATGTGGGCGGTCTTCCGGAAAATTTCAATCTTAAACTTATAGAACCGCTTCGGGAGTTGTTTAAATATGAAGTAAGAGTGATCGGTAAAGAACTTGGATTGCCTGACGAGATCCTTTTCAGGCACCCATTCCCCGGACCGGGACTGGCGGTTCGCATTATTGGAGATGTTACAGAAGAAAAAGTGGCAGTACTTCAGGAGATTGATCATATATTCATAGATGAATTAAGAAAGAGTTTTTATTATGACCGCATATGGCAGGCATTTGCAGTATTGTTGCCGGTGCAAACAGTAGGTGTGATGGGGGACGACAGAACCTATGAAAATGTCTGTGCGCTCCGCGCTGTTAACAGCCTCGACGGCATGACTGCGGACTGGACCAAGATCCCCTACAATGTTTTACGACAGATCTCGAACAGGATTATAAATGAGGTTAATGGTGTGAACAGAGTCGTGTATGATATTAGTTCGAAGCCACCGAGCACAATTGAGTGGGAATAGATAATAATGAAAAAATATTATATTCTCCTTCTATTATTATTTATTCCGATTTCAGTATTTGCCCAGTCCAATATTGTTGCAGAAGTGGCAGGAGAACCTCTCACATGGCTTGAGTTGCAAAATCGGTATGAATCAGTTTGGCAGGAGTATTTGCATGACCCGTCTTCTTATCCGGAAGTATCACAAAAATCAATTCATGAGGATCTGAAAAAAATAGCTCTTGACCAGATTATTATAGAACGCCTGTTTGAAATATATGCTGATGAGAATAATATCTTCATTAATGACGAAGAACTGGACACAATTTTTAAGCAAATTTACTCGGACAATGCACTTTTCCTCACAGATGGTTACTTTGACGAAATAAAATTCCAGCGCTTTAAAATGCAGTACTCAAAGCGATATCATGAGATCATAGACCGAATTCGCGATGATGTGCTCGATGATAAGATCAAAGAGATAATTAAGGAGCAATTTTATCTTAATGATAGGGAATTATACGAAGCCTATATACGTGACAATTCGAGGATCCAATTAAAATATCTCATTGTTCCCGACAGTCTGATGCCGACAAATTTTCCCTCGAGTCCCGCATATGTGAAGGAATTCCATAAAGCGCATAAGTACTCCTATCAATCACCGGACATGGTGCGCCTCGGGATTATTTACATACAGGATGATGAATTTTATCCATCGTCAAAACCATACTATAAGCATGTTCCGGCATACCGAAAAAATGCTCATGCTCAGTCACGAATTTATGCGGAACAATTAGCTGATCTGCTCAATTCCGGATATGATAAAAATAGTCCGATTTTCAGAGCTCATTATGTATTCGAGACTGGGTACCTGCAAAAAAGTGATCACATTGGTAAGATGGAACATAGCGATGAGATAATAAAAACAGCATTGCGTTTATCCCCGGGTAGGTATTATTCTTCTCCGATCGAGCAGGAAGGCGGCTGGATAATCTTTAAATCCTTAGGGAAAAAGGGCGGAGGAATTGCTGATTTTGAGGATGCTGCACTGCCGATCTGGAAGGATTATATCTCAGTTGGGCGAGATTATTATTTCGATAGCGAAACAGAGAGCTATTTTAATAACAATATCGAGTACGAGCTCCTCTTCGAAGTTGATGTGAGCTATATCAGTTTTGATGCTGAAGATTTTCAGATAGACATGCAATTTTCCGAGGACTCTTTATGGAATTATTACGAATATAATCTTGAGGAATTTGTTACTGTGCGGGATACAATGCCCTTTGAAAAAGTCCGTGAAGACATTGTGGAGGAACTTACCAAAAAAGCGAAAAGGAAGCTGGCGGATTCAACCATAACGTGCATCAAGCAAAGAGTTTCCGAGCACGATTTCCTTATGAGTTATCCCGGCGCCGAGATCAAATTATTCCAGAAATATATTGAGAACATGCCCTATTTCAGAGAGCCATATCCTCTCATTCAGGACACTATATTTAAAACACCGGTCGATTCCATGTTCTTTACAAAAAAGGGAACGCGGTATGTGATCGGATTGGTGAATGACAGGCGGCTTGTCCTCTCGAAGGAAAAGAAATCACTCAAAGAAGATGTGCAGAATCTTCTTGAAAATAAATGGGATACAGATTGGCAGAACGGGTTCCAGGAATTTTATTCACAAAATAAAAATGCCTATTTTGAACCGAATCTCTATAGATTCTCATATATTTTTATCCCAATTGACACTTCCCAGGTCATCATCGATTCTTCGGATGCGAGGGCTTATTTTTCTGAAAATATGGATAAGTTTATACAATCCAACCGTGTAAAACTGCTGACAATTTTCATACCGGAAAACCCTCTGATGTATCAAAAAATTCAAGACATACTTGATGCAATGCATGCCGGAGTAGATTTTGATGTTATATCAGACATGTATTATCAACCACATTCATTAATAGAAAAGGATAATAAATTCATAAGTGCAAACGATCTCAACGAGTTGCTCTATTCGTGTGTGGATACTCTTGGAATGAATGAAATCTCATCTCCGATCTACACAGATGAGGGATGTTTCTTCATCAAATTAATTGATAAAGAAAAAAATGATGAAAATATTTTTGAACTGAAAAAGCCGCAGGTATATTATGAAATGAAGCTTCCTCTCGCAGACAGCATTGCTTATCGAACTATAAAAACCATTTATGATAATATTTCCAGCAATAGAGATATGTTATTCACTACTCATCACGAGAATACATTTTATACTGATTACATGGAACTGGACGATGAATACACTGTGATAGACAGCCTGATCACTGTGCCGAAACGGGAATATGACGAATTGAATTCTACAAGAATTGGTAATAAATTCCCAAAGATAATCACTGTCAAAGGAGGATATGCGATCCTTTTTCTTGAAGATAAAGCTACCGGCAAGAAGATAGCAGGTTATGACGCCTATACAAAAGCGCGGGATGAATTTCTTTCGAAACTTCAATTTGATGAAGGAAAAATTTTTACAGAATACCTCACACTAGAGCTTATGAACAGGCAGAAGGGTTATTTGACCTACATTTTCGGAGGATTACGTGAAACTCCGCTCATCAGTTATGATGATATGATCAATAATCTACAGGGTAGCAATGTGATTGTTCGTAGCGCTTTTACAAAGGAGCCATACACATACAGTAACCCAATACGATTTACTGATTATGGTTGGGGATTCTATTATGTCGCAAAAAAGGAAGTTGAAACTCCCCAGAATTTTGAATCTATCAAACATGTGTATCGTCAGGAATATGTTGAAAAGAAGTTCAGAAGCTGGATTGATAACTATATGATGCAGAAACAAGTAAGGATATTTGTGCAGTAAGCATGCAAAAGCGTAAAACTTGACAGCATACAGATGGATAAAAGAACAGTGTCTATCGCAATTCTTTTTACAAAGGTTGCCGGGATAGCTCAGACGGTAGAGCAGGGG
>CAYUTH010000056.1:10087-12606 GCA_964447485.1 uncultured Candidatus Cloacimonadota bacterium
CCGAAAAGCCCTGTGTCCGTGGTTCAATTCCGCGTCCCGGCACCATTTTTTTTATATACAATTATGGTTAAAATCGCACTTACTCTCGGAGATCCAAGCGGTATTGGTCCGGAGATCGTTCTTAAGGTGCTGGAAAAATATTCCTTTGATCATACGATAATCCTCTATGGAGCTTTCCCGGAAAATATCCACATTCCGAAATTTTCTATGATACATAAGGTAAAAGAAATAATGGGTGTTGATAAAGGAATCTATTGGATTACATCCGGACAGGATTCGCACTTTATCTCGGGCAAACCATCTAAAGAGAGCGGTATCGCTGCGTATTATGCAATTGAAAAAGCTGGCGAGAATGCTTTAAATGGCTATATTGATGCCATTGTTACAGCTCCAATAAGCAAGCACTATATCCAGCTTTCTCATTCGGATTTTACTGGACATACCGAATTCTTCGCACATCAGGCGCATGACGCTGATGTGGTCATGAGCTTCTTTAGTGATAAATTGAATGTTGCTTTACTGACAACGCATTGTGCAGTCTCTAATGTCTCATCCTATCTAAATATTGATAGTGTTGTGGCCAAAATTCTGATTATCAATAATGCATTGAAGAAATATTTCCATATTGCAAATCCGAAATTGGGACTTCTCGGACTTAATCCCCATGCTGGTGAGAATGGCGCTTTTGGAAACGAAGAGATCAAAATCCTCAAGCCGGCAATTGATACGCTCAGGACTCAAGGAGTTGAGATCAGCGGACCGTATCCTGCTGACACTTTTTTTGCAGGTGATTATCAGAAATTTGATATGATCATTTCTCCCTATCATGATCAGGGCTTGATCCCTTTTAAAATGCTGTCCTTTAATACAGGGGTTAATGTTACTCTCGGATTGCCATATATACGCACATCAGTTGACCACGGAACTGCGTTTGATATTGCAGGTAAGGGGATTGCTTCGGAGAGGAGTTTGGTCGAAGCAATTACTCTCGCTATTAAAATGCTTTCATGATTTCAGAATATACACATTTTCCAGAATATGAAAAAATAATTGGTATCGATGAAGCAGGGAGGGGACCCATAGCTGGACCGGTCGTTGTTGCTGCGGTTATAATGCCCAAGAATTTTATTATACAGGGTTTGAACGATTCAAAAAAACTTACTGCAAAAAAACGAACTGAACTCTATAAGAAAATAAAATCTTACGCATTACACTATGAATATAGAGTTATCGAGCATACAATAATTGATGAGATAAATATTCTACAAGCAACATTTCAAGGTATGAGTGAGCTTGTAACTGCTTTTTTATCCTTATCATATTTAGCGCTTATTGATGGTCCTTATGTGCCGAGAATCGAGCGTGACGAAAAGTCTCAGTTAGTCCTTAAATCTGTGGTAAAAGGCGACAGCACATATCAATGTATCGCTGCGGCATCCATAGTCGCAAAAGTGGTTCGAGATACTATCATGGATAATTATCATGAAAAATTTCCTCAATATGATTTTATTCATAACAAAGGATATCCGACGAAAAAGCATAAGCAGGCACTTGCACGATTTGGTATTTGCCCGATCCATAGAAAAAGTTTTGGTCCAGTGAAAGTATTATGGAATACAAAATCCGTGATTTTGTAAAAGTAATAAATCGTAAAAGCATTTATATAATATCACGGATATTTTACTTATAAAAAAAATATGGAAGAATATAAAGAATATAAGCATAATCCACCTCATTTTTTTCGTTCAAGTTCGAAATATTTCATAACAGGCGCTATCTACAAAAAGAAATATTTTTTGTTTACAGATGAAGCAAAAGTTCGTGTGTTTCAATCATTTAATAAGGGTTTTAATTCATTAGGATGGACTCTTGAAGATTGGGTAATTCTTCATAATCACTATCATATTATGGTGAGTGCACCTGATAATGCAGAAACCTTATCAGCCATTATGCGGGATATACATAAATTTACTGCTCTCTGGATAAAAAAGAATATCAATGAATCTAAAGATGCTGAAAAAATTTGGTGGAACTATTGGGATACATTTATCACATTTGAGAAATCTTATTATACAAGGTTAAATTATATCTTGTTCAATCCAATAAAGCATGGATTAGTTGAAAAAGCAGAAGATTGGAAATTTGGAAGTTATTATTATCGTTACAGGAAAGAGGAAGAATATTTAATGAAGTTGAAAAAGAATTATCCATATGATAAGGTTAAAGTTAGGGATGATTTTTGAACATCGAGAAATTGCAGAGGGTTAAATCCGTGTTTTTTGTGTTAAAATATCACGGATATTTTACTCCAAAACCTCAAGTTAAAATCGAAAGTTTCAGGATAAGTCTTGATAGCGGAAGTTGTTATTCTCAAGTGAAAGAAATGATAAAATAAAATGATCACAATTCTCCAGAGAGAGTTTAAATTTGTTTAGAAAAAGTATCTCTCAAAAAAATTGACATGGAGACTTTTTTTTATCTTTTTGCCTTAATAAATAAAATAGCGGAGGTGCTATGAA
>CAYUTH010000057.1:0-12535 GCA_964447485.1 uncultured Candidatus Cloacimonadota bacterium
AAGAATTACTTCCCGACGAATATTTTGAAGTAAGAATTGACATTGTAAATGCAACACAGAGAAATATAAGTATTAAGAAGATAGCAAATAAGAGGATGTAAAATGTCACAATTGATGAAAAGCGTTTCAGGAATACGCGGAATTGTCGGAGATTCACTAACAACTGAACTTGTACTCACCTTTGCTAAACGTTTTGGAGTCTTTTCAGGACGCGGGAAAGTGGTTGTCGGAAGAGATTCACGCACCACTGGAAAAATGCTTCTCAGCGCTGTTTCAGCAGGTTTGATGTCAGTTGGTACAGATGTGATCGACCTGGGGATTTGCCCAACGCCAACAGTGCTTCTCACGGTTGAGAACCTCGAAGCTGATGGAGGTATTGCGATCACTGCGAGCCATAATCCGCCGGAATGGAATGCACTGAAACTCATTAACGATACTGGCACTTTTCTGACTCCTGAACAATCAAAAAAATTCTGGAACATTCCTGAAAATGAGCTTGTTGATCTTGATTGGACTCGCACGGGGTCATTCTCTCAGTATGCTTTCGCAATTGAAGATCACATCAAAGCAATAATGGAACTTCGTATCATCCCAACAGAAAAAATAAAAAAGAAACACTTCAAAGTAGTGATAGATTCCACAAATGGAGCAGGCGGCTTGATGTCCCCGCAATTTATCAGGGAACTTGGTTGTGAAGTTATTGAGCTGTATTCAGAACCGAATGGTATGTTCTCACGCGTTGCAGAACCTGCCGCACAAAATCTTGGAGTTCTCGAAGCAGAAGTCATAAAGCACAATGCCGATATCGGCTTCGCAACAGATCCCGATGTGGACAGACTGTCAATTGTGTCAAATAAAGGGAAAGCGCTTGGTACGGAATATACACTCCTGCTGGCAGAAAAATATGTGCTCTTACAAAAGAAGGGAAATATTGCAACAAACTTATCTTCCTCAATGGCTTCGGATGTGATTGCACAAGAGAATGCAGTTGAAATATTTCGATCTCCCGTGGGTGAGATAAACGTGGCAGAAGCAATGAAAGAGCATAATTGCGTAATAGGCGGTGAAGGCAATGGGGGAATTATTCTTCCCGAACTTCATTTCACCCGAGATGCTCCTCTTGGTATGGCGCTCATCCTCTCGTATATGGCAATTTCAGGGAAATCAATTTCTGAACTGGCAGCAGAAATCCCGAAATATTACATCTACAAGACCAAGCTGGATATATCTGAAGATACTGATTTTGATGAAGTGATAAGAAACATCATTCAAAATTATTCTCATAAAAAACTTGATACACAGGATGGCATCAAAATTATTGATCCCGAGTTTTGGGTTCATATAAGGAAATCCGGAACAGAACCGATCGTGCGAATTATTGCAGAAAGCAGCTCAGAGGATGAGTCAAAAAAACTGTGTAAGGATATTATTCAAAAATATTTTGGGTAAGACATAATGGAAAAATTTACCGGATGGTTGCATAATCTCACAAATATCGAACAGGATATTTTGTGGAAGATCGTTATTACAATAGCACTGCTTGTTGTCCTGAAGGTCATTCATCTGATCATACTCAAAGTGATGTTTAAGAACATCGAGGAGCCAAGGAAGCGCTATCGTTGGAAAAAGACGCTTACTTATATTTTTGTATTCATCGGATTTCTGATCGTAGGACGTGTTTGGCTAAGAGCGTTTCAATCTTTAGCCACTTTTCTCGGATTGTTCACTGCAGGTCTTGCGATCGCACTGAAAGACATTATTACGGATATGGCAGGATGGGTATTCATTGTGTGGCGCAGACCCTTTGAGGTCGGTGACAGAATTCAAGTTGGTCAGCATGCAGGAGATGTGATCGACATACGGCTCTTCCAGTTCAGCTTGCTGGAAATCCGCAACTGGGTTGATGCAGATCAGAGTACAGGCAGGATCATCAATGTTCCGAATAGTAAAGTGCTGAATGACGTTTCGGCAAATTTCAGTAAGGGATTTCAATATATCTGGAATGAAATTCCGGTTCTGATCACTTTCGAGAGCAACTGGCAAAAAGCAAAAGTGATTTTGCAGGAAATTGGTGACAAACAAGCCCAACATCTCTCACCTCATGCTGAACGCCGGGTCAAGGAAGCGTCCCGCAAATTCATGATCTTTTATAATAACCTAAAACCAATCGTATATACAAGCGTGAAAGAGAGCGGCGTACTGTTGACTATCCGTTTTCTCTGCGAACCCAGGCGCAGACGCGCAAGTGAACATGCGATCTGGGAGGATATTCTGACAGCTTTCAACAGCACTGAAGGAATTGATTTTGCCTATCCTACACGAAGATTTTATAATGAAAATCTTAAAAATTATTCTGCGATAGGTACTGATAAATTAGCAGATATAAATGAAAAAACTAATAAGGGAGAAGAGAATGGCAACGTATGACAAAGATTCAGAGGAATACAAAACAGCGAAAGTCCGCGTCGAAGAGATACGGGGATTTTGGTCACATCTGGCTGTTTTCATCATTGTAAATATTGGATTATTTATTATTAATATGTTAACTTCACCTCATAATTTATGGTTCTACTGGCCACTTCTTGGATGGGGGATTGGCTTGTTCGCTCACGGCTTCCATGTGTTCGGTGCACGAGGTATATTTGGCAAGGATTGGGAGGAGCGCCAGATCAATAAATATATGGATAAGAAGCAATAAATAGAGTTGCCTTAATCTGTTTTTATATTGTTAGTTAGAAGCACACTTCTTATATTTTAGGTTAGATATTTTCAAGCAGTTTCTCTGCTTCTATAAGATCATCTTCCGTGTCGATTCCAAAGCCCTGATATTCAGTAATAATCACCTTAATTTTCATTCCATTTTCAAGTAAACGAAGCTGCTCCAACTTCTCTGCTTTTTCCAATTTTGATTGCGGAAGTTCTGCAAATTTCATCAAAGCATTTTTTCTGAATGCATATACTCCGATATGTCCCAGATAAGTGAATTTTTTATCAGATCTCAGATAGGGAATAACTGAGCGGGAAAAATAGAGCGCATTTCCTTGTCTATCACATATAACTTTTACTCTATTTGGATTAATGATTTCTGCTTCATCAGACAAAGGATGAGCTAAAGTTGCAACAGAAGTTGAACTTTCTTGAAAACAATTGAGGAGTTCAGAGAGCTCTTCTTTTCCAAGAAAAAGTTCGTCTCCCTGTATGTTCACAACAATATCAGCATTGATGGAGAGAGCGATCTCTGCGACCCTGTCAGAACCGGACGGATGCGCTTTGATGGAAATCACTACATTTCCACCAAAGGATTCAACTTCTTTTTTGATCCTCTCGTCATCAGTTGCAACGATGATCTTCCCAAAGAGTTTCATCTTTAACACATTTTCATAAATATGCCGTATCAGTGATTTGCCTGCAATTGTTCTCAAGGGTTTGCCCGGAAGGCGTGTTGATGCATATCTGCATGGTATGACTGCAATAGTTTTTAACATAGTTCCTTCAGATATTCAGCGAGCTTTTGTGTGACTTCTTCGGGTTCACCTTCGAGCATCATAGTCTTCTTTTCCATTGTAGGAGTGAACACTTTTTCGACCCATGTCGGTGAGCCGTTCAATCCCACTTTTGCTTCTTCAAGATGAAGGTCGTCGAAAGTCCATTTTCGCTTTTTCTGAACTCCATTGCCTGCTGATTGATGAAGTCCAAGAATGCCTAGTGTAATATTACAAAGCACAGCTATCATTAATTTTTAACCAATAAATTAATTTATTTTATTCAGATTAGTATTTTGATTTATAACATATAATTTGATTTCTTTTAATAAAGATTTTATTCTATCTTTATTCCATGATGAACAGATCTTTTCATTGAATTTTTGTATTAAATCTCTTTTTATTTTATCACTCGTATTATTGATTTTATTCATAATTTTTGGTATTAGTATACACTTTATTTGTTCTTCTCTAAATTTATGAAAATTTTTGTTCACTTCTTCTCTTAAAGCTTCTTTCTTTTTCCCAAACTGTAAAAATTTAGAAATTCCACCTGTAAGAGCACCAATTGCTAATCCAATAGGTATAGCAAAAAAGAAAACTGTCATTGTAAATGCAGCAGTTGCCGCCAACAATGCTCCTTGTACAATACCTAATGTTCCTCCTATTATTGCTCCTTTACCAAGTCCTTCCTTAATCAATTCTGTGGTAGACTCAAATTTAGTATAAAATTCATCAATGTATATCTGCTCACTTTCTTCAAATTTTTTTGCATCTGTCTTTATTTCATACTGTATTTCCTCAAAAGATCCTTCCCATTCATTCTTAAAAATTTTTTGAATGTCTGCAATCTTTGTATTTATTATTCCTTCTAATTTCTTTTTGGATAATATTTGAGTTAGCTTATTTTTTATGATTTGCACATCACCCTTAGACAAAAATGATTTACTGTCAATATGATTTAATATTTCATTTTGTTCATTATATAACAGATCATTTGATACCCAATCCTGAAAAAGAATTTTAATTTTATTTTTTATTCTGTTATTATAATACTCAACTTTGGTTGAAAAATTATCACTCTGACCGATAATAAATTCTATGTTGTGGTAATATGATTCGTGAAAATTTACTTCACGTCTTAATAAAGAAATCAAGGATGCAATTATACTATCATCATGGATTTTATCTGATTCCTTATTCGTTTTTTGCAAATAACTCAATATTTTAGTAAAACCAGATTTTATATACCCGATATCATCATTATTTTTTAATGAACTGTATGCTATAGATGCCGATAGAGGGAAAATATTTTCTATATAGATACCAAGTGTTTTTTCTGTATATTCAATCAATCGTTGTTTATCTTCAACTTGATCAATTTTATTAATGATGCCAATAATGGGTTTACCTAATTTTGCTACATCCTTTAGCCGATCTTGTACGTCGGTTTGTCCAATAAAATTAGCGTTAAATACCCATAAAACAACATCTGATTCTTGTATAAAATCATTAGTCTTTTTTTCATTTTGTTCATTTATTGTTGCTAATCCTGGGGTATCAATAATATGTAATTTTTCTAGATTTGGTAAATTCATACCTATCTTTACTATTTCAATGTTTGAAAAAAATTTTTTGTTCCCTAATTCAAACAATAATTTATCGTAAATTTCTTTTGGTGTTCCTTTAATACTCTCTTCTTGTTTTCTCTTAATAATTCCTTTTTGATTTTCACTATAATAGAATTCAATAATGCAAGCTGTCGCCTCATCCACATCTACAGGTGAAACCTCCCCACCTGCTAAAGTATTAATAAATGTTGATTTGCCTGACTTTACTTCTCCCATTATCACAATATTTAACGGTTTTTCTAACTTGTTGATTAGTACATCAATTCCATTTTCAATAACTTTTAAATCTTCTTTATCAATGTCCAGTGGTAGTTTTTCATTATTTTTTAATATCTGCCTTACAGGTGAAGATATTAACAAATCTTTTGAATCAAATAATTTCTCGCTAATTTTCATTTTATCTCCTTTAATATTTTAATTCATTTGCTTTCATTTGTTTTATAATCTATTAAAATTTTAATAGATTCTTTGTTTGAGTATTCCTCTTCATACTTTAAATTTTTTATTAAATCCTTTAGCTCGTGAAACAGTTCATTTGCTAATTCAGGTTCACAATGTATATTACGAAATGACTTATTTAGTATATTTAATAAAAATCCGTTTATCCCAGAAATCTTCTTGGAAATAGAATTTTTTTTATCGTCAATTAATTTATTTATTGATTTATCGAAATTTTCTCTAATCTTACTTTGAAATTCTTGTATTTTACTTGCTCGATTGAAGTATGATCTTATTGAACCAAGCAAGCCTCCCAACAAACCTCCAATGATTGTTCCAATTCCTGGCATAAATGCAGTACCAGCAGCAGCTCCTATAACCACTCCTCCTAATGCATTGCCCGCAGTCTCGTCCTCATAATTAAAATGACCTGATTTGTTTATCTTTTCAATGTCTGTGTTAAAATATTGGTTTTTTAATGGTGAATGAATATACTCATATTCATTAATTTTAGCATTTTCTTGCTGTGAATCTATGAATTCAATAATACTTTTATCTATCTTTACATTTAACTTATTTAGTTTACAAATTAATTTTCCATCTTCTAATATTTCATTTAAAATAAAATCTTTTTTCCCATCTTCTTTAGTTAGCAGATTTTCAGATTTATTTTTTATGTTTTCATAAACAATTCTCTTTTGTTCTTTTATTATCGTGTTAAATTCAAAATATATATCATCCTCCAATTTTTGTATTTTTATTTTTAAATCTTTTCTATACTTCGCTCTTTTCATCATATCATAATTAAGTTTTTTTAGGTATTTTTCAACCTCATTAATAAGTGTGTTTTGAAGTTTTTTTATTCCAAGTTCTTTACTTGTTGTCTGAATTTTTTTGGCATTTAATTGAAATTCTTCTTCTATTATTTTCTTTAGTTCTAATATTCCACTTGATTCCATCAATTTCTTATTTTCTTTTAATACACCTTCAAGAGCTTCTTTTGCTGAAATTGGTATTATGTTTTGGAAAACATCCTCAAAAATATTTTTTGCCTTATTGCATATCTTACCAACTGCTTTATTACCACCCTTTTCTCTTATTATATCAATCCTATTTATTACTGCAATTACATTATCTGTTCTTCCACCAATTTCATTTAATGAAGTATTTAGATCAGAAATAATTTCTTTTGGTTTCCTTGCAGATATTTTTGTTGCATCTAATATCCATATTACTCCATCCGCTTTAAAGTAATATTCATTTATGCTCATTCTAATTTCACCAAGTAATTCTTGCATAAGTCCAGGTGTATCAACCAATCTAAAATTTTTTAATATTTCATCTTTTTGTTTTACTGGCCATCTCACTTCAAGAACTGGGGATTTATATAACATTTTGGTTTCTAAAAAATCTTTGTATTCCTCTTTCTCTTCTGTTGAATGAAATTTATTGATATTATTTTTGAATTCATTAAAAATCTCTTCCTCAGAACTAATTCTTTTTATCTCTTCATCTTCTAAAAATTTCCTCGCTGATTGAAAATCATATTTTTGTGTGTTTTTATCTTTAAAAATAATTTCAACCTCTGCATCATCATTACCACTGAAGTTTTGATATATATCAATTTTCCAAGTCTTTGGCAATATATCAATATCAGCAATGTTTTGTTTTAATAATGCATTTATTAAAGTTGATTTACCATACTTACCCATCCCAACAAAAAACAGCAGAAAAGGTTTTGACAAATCTTCATATAACGATTCAAGTTTTGTTTTAATAAATTTTCCATTATTAATAAGCTTTTGTAATAGAATACCTTTCTCAGCTGACGATTGAAATTCTATTAGTTTCACATAAATAATTCTAATTTTTTTTATTATTTTCTTTCTCAGTATATCCCTTGATTTATTGCTATATTGATATTGTAATTCTTCACACAATTTGCAGTATTTGTTATTTAGTTTTGTTATTTCTGGCATAATAACTATCAGTAGCTCATGCTGATAATATCAAATATAATAGCACTGAAATTAATGAAATGGCTATAATATTAATAAGTAAATTAATAACAAAATAGGTCGTATTCCTTTTTTGTGTTTCCTTTTGTTGAACTATTATTTTATTCTGTGCATTCTGAATTTCTGTTAATTTATTAATATATTCATCTTTGTTTTTATCTGTTTTATTATTAGCTTCTTCTAAATTGGTGTTGATGTTATTTAAAGATATTCCAATGCTAGTTATTTTTTCCTCTATTCTACTGATTTTATTTTT
Source organism: uncultured Candidatus Cloacimonadota bacterium (assembly GCA_964447485.1). GTDB lineage: Bacteria > Cloacimonadota > Cloacimonadia > JGIOTU-2 > JGIOTU-2 > Celaenobacter. The sequence continues at coordinate 7,826 of CAYUTH010000057.1, forward strand.
TAGATTAGTATCAACTTCTTCTATAAGTTTCGAAAGTTTATTTTTTAAGCTATTCAGTTTTTTATAAATTGTTGAATTAATTATCTCTTTACTTATATCTGCAATTAGCTCTTTAAACTCTTCTTGCAATGATTTTGGTTTCATTAATAACTCCTACATAATTATGTAAAGTCTATATAAATAATTTCTTTTTTATAGCATTCCGATATATTGAATATTTATCTTTTGTTTCAGAAAGAATTTTACAAAGTTCACTATAAATTTTATAGTATTCTGTCTTATTTTTATGAGAAGAATGTTTTAGATCAGGTTCAAAATGTAATCTGCTATCATTTTCTCTTCCTTGATAATCCATAAAATGAGCAGAAACAAAGTCTATTAGTTTAGCTAATGATTCCAAAAAAATCGCGTTTTTTTTATTTAGATTTTTATCTAAATATTTCATGCTTTCTAAGTTAGATAGTTTTATAAATTCCTTTGGAGTTATTATATATTCTAAATCTATAACTCTATTTTCTAACCTGTTGATAAAATCGTACAATCTCTCTTCGTCTGAAATTTGATTAGTTTTATTAAAGATTTTAGTGTCATGTTCAGTTATTTTGTCTTTCAAAAAAAATTTCTTCTTGAATTTTAATAACAGCAATATTGTTATTAATAGAATTAAACTCAGAATTTTAAAGAATAAAATTGAACCCCATAGAGGAGTTAGAAACCCTTGAAATAAATAATCAAATATTGTTTTAAATAACATTCACTTACCTCTATATAATCTTAAATTACATATTCATAATCATTGTCTTCAAGATAGATGCTGAATTCAATTAGGGTAATTTTAGGCAGGGAATAACTGCAACAACTTTTAACTTATTTCTTTAAGATATTCTGCAAGCTTTTGTGCAACTTCTTCGGGCTCGCCTTCGAGCATCATAGTCTTTTTTTCCATCGTAGGAGTAAATATTTTTTCTACCCAAGTTGGTGAGCCGTTCAACCCAACTTTTGCTTCTTCAAGATGAAGGTCGTCGAAAGTCCAGACAGGTATTTCCGCTTTTTTGGCTTTCATCTTCGTGCGTAATGAGGGCAATCTTGGTTCATTAATATCTTTCACAACCGTAAGCACGATCGGCAGTTGAGATTCAATAACATCAAAACCGTCTTCCATCATTCTGTGTGCAACTATTTTCCCATTTTCGAGAGAGTCTATATTTTTTACAAAAGCGATCTGCGGAATATCAAGATTGCGTGCAACTCCCGGACCTACTTGAGCAGTATCACCGTCAATGGCTTGCTTGCCAAAGAGAATGATATCGTAATCACCAATTTTCCGAATGGCTGCGGAAAGCGTGTAACTTGTTGCCAGTGTGTCCGATCCGGCAAATTTTCTATCGGAAATAAGAATGGCATTATCTGCACCGACAGCTAGTGCTTCGCGAAGTGCTGATTCCACCTGCGGAGGACCCATACTGATTACCGTGACAGTCCCACCATGAGCTTCTTTGATGAGCAGCGCTTCTTCCAATGCATATGTATCAAAAGGATTTATAATACTTTCTACGCCTTCACGGATAAGTGTATTATGTTCAGGGTTTATTTTTATATCAGTAGTATCGGGAACTTGTTTGATACAGACAATAATATTCATTTCATCTCCTTACTAAATACCAATAATTTTATCATCAGAGCCCAGCAGAAGTGTACAGTCAACCTTTAGGTCGATAGAGCTTACTTCAACATTTTTCCCAATGATGCTATCAGTGATCTTGCCTTTTATATTGTTTATAATGGAGTTTTCAAGGATTATGGAATTCTCTATTCGGGCATTTCTTACGACAGATCCATTTCCCAGGCATGTATTAGGAAGAAGTGTCGCATGTTCAATTTCACAGTTATCGCCGATGATCACCGGTCCATTAATTGTGCACTGGCGCATTTTTGAACCTCTGCCAATATATAATGCTCCATCCAGAATTGATTCTTCATCAAGATCGCTTTCACCGGCAATATGCCAGCCGCTTAGTTTACTGCATAGATACATGTTTGCATCGATAATATCTTTTGGCTTACCTGTATCCAGCCATTTGCCCTGCAAAATTTCACCTTTGACTGTCAATCCTTTATCGATAAGCCCCTGTATGGCGTCAGTGATTTCGTACTCATTTCTCCATGAAGGTTTGAGGTCATCTATTGCAGGAAAAACATCTTTATCAAAAATATACACTCCTGCAATTGCGAGGTTTGATAGAGGTTCTTTCGGCTTTTCTATTACATTAACAATTCGATCACCATCGAGAACTGCTATACCGAAGCGTTGTGGTTCATCCACTTCTTTCAAAATAATGATGCTCGAGGGTTGTTCATCATTATATCTCCGTACAAGATTTGTCAGATCGTCCTCAAAAATATTATCTCCAAGAAAAACCATGAAAGGTTCATCTCCAACAAAATCCTGCCCCATCTTGACTGCATGAGCAAGCCCTTTTGGCTTATCCTGAACAATATAGGATATTTTTGCACCAAGTTGTGATCCGTCACCCACTGTTGCTCTTACCTGATCCTGCATGTAGCCTACGATCAAACCAATCTCAGTGATTCCGAGATTTACAAGTTTCTTTATGATGTGGAACACAATCGGAACGTTTGCCAAAGGCAGAATATGTTTTGGCATCGAGTAAGTAAGCGGCTGCAATCGAGTTCCTTTTCCTGCACAAAGGACCAATGCTTTCATAGAAAAATCTCCGGATAAGCTTTGTTTGAGACATTTGAATTATCGTGATTTTGAGTGTCAATGATTAAATAGGTTTGAAGGTTTGAACGTATGGACTTTGAAAAGTTGATGATTATAGATATCAACATTTAATGAGAATGGTAAAAGGTTGAAATAAACTCACGAAGCAAAACTTTGTAATGAGGATGTTTAATAAATTATTTTTTTATTTGATCAGGATCTTTCTACCGCATTTATTGCAGTAAAAATAAGATTTATTAAAAGATGGTGCAAGCTGTTTAGGGCTTCCGCAACGACAACGAAAAGATTCCCAACCTTTACCTGTTCTTTGATAAACAAATGTATTTTCTTTTTCTAGTTCATTCTTTTTAACGTTATCTGTTTTCTTATTTCCAGCAATCATTCCTGATATTGTTGCTAATTCAGCTATAGGAACATGATTTTCTCTGCCACAACGAGGACAATTGATCACATCTTTTTTGAAATTTGGTGGAAGTTTTATCTTCAATCCACAGGCACAAGTAATAAACATATATTTATTTACTGCTCTCATTAGATCACCAAGGTCACGAGTACTTTTTTTTGTGGATTTGGTTTGAGATGTAACAGATGAAGTACGCAAATTTATTTTTTTTGTATCATGCAAACCGGAGAAGGGAATAATATTTTGTTTTCCTTTTACAGAATTAAATGCATTCTGATAATTAATAAAATTTGCACCGTGAAAAATACTACGTAGAATTTTTATCCTCTCATCTATTGGCGGGTGTGTACTTGTCAGGTTAGAAAGTTTCATTCCTTTTGGTTTTAATGGATTTACAATATATAAAGCAGCTGTAGCCTTGTTGGCTGTTTGCATTTCGTAACTATTTAAAGAAATTTTTTCTAAAGCGGAAGCTAATCCTTCTGGATATCGAGTGAGTCTGACCGAAGATGCATCAGCAAGATATTCGCGTTTTCTTGAAATTGCAAGATACAATAGACGTGCCATTAAAGGTACTAAAATTGCTACAACGAGAGCTACAACTGTTAGTATTAATTGGATTTGTCCATTACCTTTAGAGCTTTTACTTTTGAATCTGCTTTTACCTCCTGTGAACCACATGCTTCTCAAAAAGACGTGAGATAGGAAAACAATACTTCCTAACATCACACCCGAAAAGGTCATAAACAGGACATCACGATTTAGGATATGTGACATCTCGTGCGCAACAACACCTTGAAGCTCATCTCTGTTTAAACATTCCAGAAGTCCCGCAGTAACGGCAATTGCGCAATTTTCGGGCTTTTTTCCTACGGCAAAAGCATTCGGAGCTTCTTCAGGAATTATATAAATATCCGGCATTACGGGAAGGCTTGCAGCGATTTTCATTTCTTCTACAACATTAAAAAGCTGAGGATGGACATTGTAAGAAACTTTTTGTGCTTTGCTCAACCTTAAAATAATGGAATCACCGCTGAAATAGCTTATCACGGACATAAGTATCCAAATAAAAAATGCAATGAAAAGTCCTGCGTAACCACCATTTTTACCCGCGTAAGTTCCTCCTATGAAGAATCCGAGAACCAATAGGCAAAGTCCCATCAAAAAAAACAGGAATAAAGATTTGCGTTTATTTGCACGAATTAATTCCCACATGATTTATTTGAATCCTTTTTGCATGCTATTTCTTAACTTTTTCGTCATTGTTAATTCTGTGTAGTAAAAGTGGGTTTCCGACAGCAAACGACTTCTACTGTATATTAGATATCTCTTTGCAGTTCTTAAGAAAAATCCACCTTTGGAACAGCTTTTTCTGCTTTGTTCTCGATCGCAAAAAATTCATTTTCTTTAAAATTGAACATTCCTGCTACGATATTGGATGGAAACATTTGTATCTTGTTATTAAGGAATAATACTTGATCGTTGTAGCCCTGACGAGCAAAAGCGATTTTATTCTCTGTGGAAGTAAGTTCTTCCTGAACTGCCAGGAAATTGCTGTTTG
>CAYUTH010000058.1:0-12391 GCA_964447485.1 uncultured Candidatus Cloacimonadota bacterium
TTGATTCAAACCACTGCATAGCATGTGTGGTACTAAAGACGCGAAGAGCCTTTTTGAATGCTTTTCCTCCTCTGGGATACGCTTGAGATAGTTCTTTTATTGAAGTGCATGCATTGGTAAGATTACATCTTCCTCCACCCGATATTTTTACCTTTGCCATGAGCTCTTTTGATTTTTCAAAAATAACAATTTTGGCATCCGGATAATTTTCTTTTGTGGCAATCGCTGAAAAGAAACCGGCAGCCCCGCCTCCAATTATTGCAATGTGCACTTTTAGCATCTTGATCTAACCGGCATTTTTCATCTTGGCGGCAAAGTAATCTCGTTTTCGTTGTTGTTTTTCCTTTTCCCATTCCTTTTTTTCCATTTGTGTCATCGGCTTTTCTGTCTGCGGGAAAGGGTTTTCGTTAACAACTCTTATTTTAAGGTTTATCAATTTTTCAATGTCTCTGATAAAAGCATTTTCTTCAGGTTCGCAAAGGGAGATCGCATTACCTTCTTCCCCCGCTCGACCGGATCTGCCTATCCTGTGGACGTATGTTTCGGCGACATTCGGTATATCATAATTTATGACATATTTTAGTTTGTCTATGTCGATACCTCTTGCTGCAATATCCGTTGCTGCCAACACTCTGATCTCTCCGGCTTTAAATTGCGCAAGGACTTTTTGACGGTTATGTTGGGCTTTATCACCATGTATCGCTGCCGATTTGATTTTATTCTTTTTCAAGTTACGAGCTATTTTGTCGGCACCATGTTTTGTCCTTGAAAATAACAATACCTGATCGATTTCTTTATCCCGAAGTATGTGAAGCAGTAAATCTTTCTTGGTTATTCTATTGGTATAATAGAGATATTGCCGTATTGTTTCGGCAGTTGATGATATCGGACTTACATCGACTTTCTGCGGATTTGTCAAAATTTTCCTCGATAGTTTTACGATATTGTCCGGCATGGTTGCAGAAAAAAACAAAGACTGACGTTTCGCCGGTAATTTGGAGATGATTTTTCGAATGTCGTTGATGAAACCCATATCGAGCATCCGGTCAGCTTCGTCCAACACGAAATATTCGATAGTATTCAAGCTGATGAAACCCTGATTCATCAAATCGAGAAGTCTGCCGGGAGTTGCCACAAGAATATCGACACCTTTGCGAAGGGCATTCGTTTGTGCGCCTTGCTTTACGCCGCCGAAAACGACCGTATTTTTAATTCCCGTAAATTTTCCATAAACTGCAAAACTGATGCCGATTTGAATCGCCAATTCGCGCGTGGGAGTGATGATGAGTGACTTAATTTTGCGCGGACTGTTATTCGTCTTACGGTCACGAACGAGGTGCTGCAGGATGGGAATAGCAAAAGCAGCAGTCTTGCCTGTGCCTGTTTGAGCACTGCCTAATACATCATTTCCTTGTAGAATAAGTGGAATAGCTTTCTCCTGTATTGGTGTCGGTTCAGTATAATTTTCTTCTTTTAGAGCTTTTAAGATTGGCTCAATAATTTTTAGATCTTTAAATTGCATTGTTCTCTCATTTTGATTTCTAAATTGAAATAGCAGTATACATACACTGTTTATCTTTTACTTTTGACTAAAACAGTGTATGTTTGACCAAAGTTTTTATATTTATGTAAGCGATATAACGATGAGTATTAACGGCAAAAGGGCTTGCCCCCCTCACATTAACGCTACATTGCTGAAAGCAACATAATTTTTGATAAAAATAGATATCTGAAAATCCGGACAGGTCTTCCGATCTGCCGTAATTCATGACATTATGTTTTTTATTCTTTTGGAGTTTTCTCTTTTTTCTGCTTGCGTTTTTCCTTAAGTGTAAGTTTCGCCTGTTTTTGATTTTCTTTTTTACCCTTATCTTTTTTTCCTTTGTCTCCCATTTTTATTTCTCCTTAAATTATTTTTTTTCAATGTTTCTTATCAAAAGTATAACCTGTTTAAGCTAAAAGTGATAACTTTTTCTTATAAATACTATGTCAAGAAATTCAATCCTTACCTCTACTTCTCATTCCCAAAGCCCTCTTTGGGAATTTAATGAATCAAGAACTATTATAAATTATAAAGACAGATCGTAGCGACATGGCTAGCAATTGTTTCGACATCACAATTTATTCAATGCTACTTCCATAGACTGCTTGATACTTTTCTTCAGAATTTCTGGATCGACTTTCTGAATATACTCCACGGCAGATAGATCATCCCCGCGTTTCCTGTTTTGCCGAGGTTCAAGTGCTTCAATCATTATAGCTTCAATTGCTGGTATAATCTTAATGGCATCATAAGATGAGGGCATAGTTCCGAGTTTACCAGTTTCAGAAACAGGCAAAAGTCCAAACCATGAAAAACGATCCCAACGAGAAGAAAAACGATCAAGTGTATGTTCATAGAGACGCCTCCCTAAAGCTCTATCTGTTGTACGTCCAACATAAATCACCTCTCTAACATCATAAAGTAAATAGATGCCGATTTGCTTGTGAAAGTTAACTGGATCTGCTCCAATCTGTTGCATGCCGAGAATTTTTGGCGTGGATACCCAGTCAATTGCATCTCGACGCCAGAACATTCCGAAAGAAGAAATAATGTCATATTGGTCATCTTCGTCGTCTTCTTTTTCATCAGTTGCTTCCTTACCTACAATAGTTTGCCGTGTGATTTCTGCCTTTTTTTTCCACATATAAAATCCACGGTCAATTCTCTGAAATGGACAATCTTTACCCTCATCATTGATTGCTGTAGTAAGGATTGCGCTAACGGTTGATGTAGGTGTTGCGCCAAGGCTGGATCGAAGTCCATCCGATTTAATTTTCTCGGCAATATCCTTATAATCAAGCGCTCCAGATGCTTCACTTAGGACTTTTTCTACCGCCTTTCGCCATGTCATTTCCTTGTTCGTCATTTATTTTCCTTTCTGTCGAGAATATTTTATATTGCTAAAATAGCATATATTGAGAAGTTGAACAGTATATGGTGTGCTTATTAAATATGCTAACATTAATAAATATCTCTTTTATGTCTTTAATCTTATTTCGGATGGAGATTTAATATAAATACTATGTCAAGAAATTCAATGTGCTCAATAATTTAACAAAATTGACATAAAAATTTTAGCTTTTGAGATACCTTCAAAGGAAAATCTAATATGAATGTAGAAAAGCAAATCGACAAATTGAAGTGGCTCAGGAAGAGCATTATCGGCAGAAATATGCCTTTTGAAACACCCTTTGGAACCAAGCCACTGGTGTATGCCGATTATACTGCAAGCGGTCGGGCAGTGGATTTCATCGAGGAGTATCTTCAGTACATTTTACAATTCTATGCCAATACCCATACTGAAGATGATTTCACAGGCAAAACAATGAGCCATCTCCTTCATGAAGCAGAAAAAAACATTAAAGCAATGGTCAATGCTGGGGAGCATGGCAAGGTTATATTTACCGGAACCGGCGCAACTGCTGGAATTACCCGACTGCAGCAAATACTTGGCGTGTACTGGTCGCCAGCCACAAGAGAAAAAGTTCACGAGTTCCTTAATAGCTGTCTGGATCATCAAAAAGAAAAAAATACTAAATGCCATGAGCGATTATTAGACTTCATAGAACAGCATAAACCAATAGTATTTGTCGGACCGTATGAGCACCATTCCAATGAGATCATGTGGAGGCAAACGCTGTGCGAGGTGATAGAGATTCCCCTCAACGCAGATGAGGAGCTTGATCTGAAAGCGCTGAAGAAGCAGCTCGAAGATCCAAAATATAAAACGAGGAAAAAAATCGGTTCCTTCTCCGCAGCTTCAAATGTCACAGGTATTAAAACTCCGGTTTATGAAGTTGCTCGGATCCTTCATGAACATGATGCTCTCGCTTGTTTTGATTTTGCTGCGTGTGCTCCTTATATCGAGATCGATATGAACAGGAACAAAGAGAGCTATTTTGATGCGATATTTTTTTCACCTCATAAGTTCCTAGGAGGTCCGGCATCTTCTGGTATCCTTATCATTAATGAAAGAATTTATAGAAGGGATCTCCCGCCGACAATTGCGGCAGGTGGAACTGTTCGGTACGTAAGCTTTGATAAGGAATGCTATATTGAGGATATTGAAACTCGCGAAAAACCGGGTACTCCCGGGATCATTCAGGCGATCAAGTCTTCACTGGTCATGCGTCTCAAGGATAAGGTCGGAACAAAAAATATCGAGTGTATAGAAGAGTACTATGTGAAGTCATTTTTTGAGAATTTCGGACATGATGAAAGGATGAATATTTACGGACCGACCGACCCGGCTAAAAAAATCGGCATTATTGCATTCAATATTAAGCACGAGGATCGCTTACTTCATCCAAAATTTGTCACTCAACTTCTTAATGATCTTTTCGGTATTCAAACCCGGGCTGGCTGCTCGTGCGCGGGACCCTACGGACATCGGCTTCTCCATGTTGATGAACTGCACTCTAAGATGTATCGATGTGTGACAGGAATCATCAAATTCCAGGGGATCAAACCGGGCTGGGTGCGCTTTAATGCTCATTACTCTTTATCACTGGATGAATTCGATTATATTCTTAAGGCAATAAAGATCATTGTGGAGCATGGGTATTTATTCCTTCCACTTTATACATTTGATATAAAAACCGGAGAGTGGTCGCACATTAATGCAAGTCCAAATCCATTAAACATAGAATTCAATTTTGATTCAATCCTGGAGAAAAAACCGGTGCGTAAAATGAATATTCCGGAAAATGAGTGGTATAACAGCAATGTATTGCAGGCAGAAGCTATCATTGACAAATTGAGAAGTTCATCGCAGCAAGTAGAATATATAAAATGGGATGATGAAATTGAGGAAAGTATGACTTTTTATGTGGTTAACACGAAGAGATGAGTGAATAAGGAATAACTATGAAAAAAAGAGCACTGATAAGCGTTTCGGATAAAACAGGAATTGTAGACTTCGCACGGAAACTTGTGGAACTGGATTTTGAAATTATCTCAACCGGAGGTACATATAAACAGCTTAAAAAAAATGGCATTCCGGTCGTAAAAGTATCGGAAGTTACAGGATTCCCCGAAATTATGAATGGGAGAGTAAAGACGCTCCATCCTTCCATTCACGGTGGCATACTGGCTGATAGGAGAAATCCCGAACATATCAAGTCTCTCGATGAACAGAAAATAATGCCAATCGATCTTGTTGTTGTGAACCTCTATCCTTTTAAAAAAACTATAGAAAATCCCGATGTGACAGAAGCAGAAGCAATCGAGCAGATAGATATCGGCGGTCCCACAATGGTTCGTGCAGCAGCGAAGAATTTCCATAGTGTTGTAGTTATCGTTGATAGGGATGATTACCCATTTGTGACCAAAGAGCTGAAAGAAAACGGAAAGGTGAGTCTCGAATCACGAAGAAATCTTGCAAAGAAAGCATTTCAGCATACTGCTGAATATGATACTTATATTTCTAATTATTTTTCTAAAATTTGCAGTGAAAAGCTGCCTTCTCAACTATCGTTTTCATTACCTCTTGTGCACACACTCCGATATGGTGAAAATCCTCATCAACTCGCAGGATATTATGAAGACGATCCAATCATACTTCAGCTTCATGGGAAAGAACTTTCTTTTAATAATTTGCAGGATATCGATGCTGCGCGGAGAACTATCCTTGATTTCATGGAAAAACCTACAATTGGAATTTTCAAGCACTGTAATCCCTGCGGTATCGGTACTGCAGATACTCTAAAAGAAGCATATGAAAAAGCATTTGCAACTGATACCCAATCTCCTTTTGGAGGGATCGTGATTGCAAACCGTTCACTCGATATGGAATCAGCTTTAGAAATTAATAAAATTTTTACTGAGATCATCATTGCTCCAGATTTCCAAAACGATGTATTAGAAAAACTCAAGAAAAAGAAAAATAGACGACTCATAACTTTCAAGCCCGAACTGCTTGTATCATTTAAAGGAGCATATAATATTCGTTCGTGCATGAATGGTTTTCTTTTGCAGCAGGAAGATATTTTATGTGATAATGAGAAAGAATGGCGAGTGGTAACAGAGCGAAGTCCTTCTGAAGTAGAATGGGAGAAGTTACGCTTTGCCTGGAGTACGGTAAATCATCTTAAGTCAAATGCAATAGCAATTTGCAGAGAGGATAGGACTGTCGGGCTTGGAATGGGGCAGACCAGCAGGATCGATGCGACGGAACTTGCACTTTTAAAAGCCCAAAAATTCGGATTGGTTGTGAAGAACTGTGCCCTTGGCTCGGATGCTTTCTTTCCTTTCCGTGATACGATCGATGCGGTTGCAAAGGAAGGTATTACCTGCATTATTCAGCCTGGTGGATCGGTAAGGGATGATGAGGTTATTCTGGCATGTGATGAACATAACATCGCGATGATATTTACCGGTATGAGACATTTTAGACACTAGCTATTTTGAAATATATGGATAAAAAAATATTAACATCCCTCCCAAGCATGCGAAGGAGAATTCAAAATCAAAGAAACAAACACTTTCTTGTTAAGTTGATTCCTAAATCCTTTGTACTATTTGTTCCTAAGAATGTGAGCGTTCCCAAACGGGGATTTGGGAACGAGATAAATATATTTGGGGACAGGATAATAAATAAATTTAGGAGCGAGATAGTACATAAGTTTGGTAACAAGATAATAATTGGTTTTTCTAAAGCCCTGATAGTCCTTGTTCCCAAACCCCCGTTTGGGAACACAATTTAATAATGCGAAGTAGATATAAATTTACCGAGATTTCTGATCATTTATACTTCCTTACTTGGACTATCGTTGGGAAAATAAAAATTTTTGTTAATCAGAAGTATTGCGATATTATAATTAAAAACTTCGAATTTTATAGAAGAAATAAAAATCTAAAAATCTTTTACTATGTAATTATGGATCATCACATCCACATGATTGTATCTCATCCAAAAGATATTGAAACAGTAATACAAAATATAAAGGGTTTTACTGCAAAAGAAATAATTGGGTCTATGAAATCTGGAAGAGAAAAAGAAATTTTGGAAACCTTGAAATTATTGAAAAAGAAATTTAAAATAAAATCTACGTATCAGTTATGGCAGGAGGGGAGTTATCCTAAAATTATTAGTTCGTTGCAGATGCTTCATCAAAAGATTATGTATATTCATCAGAATCCTGTGAAAAGAGGTTTCGTTTCTGAACCTGAAGATTGGTGTTATTCTAGCGCACGTAATTTTGCAGGAAAAAGTAATCCTTTTGAGGTTGATGAACTTGAATTATGAAAGTCTAAACAGCATTCCCAAACAGGGGTTTGGGAACGAGATAGTTCGTAGGTTTGGGAGCAAGATAATATATAAGTTTGAGAACGAGGAATCGAGATCGAGATCGGGTTTGGGAACGAGAAAATATATAGTTTTGGGAACGAAGAGTCGAGATTGTGTTTGGGAACAAGGAAGTAATAAATGAAGTCGAAATTACGTAAAGTAATAATAATATGCGGTCCTACCGGAGTGGGGAAGACTGCCATTGCATTGCAACTGGCAGAAAAACTTGCCGGTGAGATTATATCTGCAGATTCCCGCCAGGTATATAAATATATGAACATCGGCACTGCCAAACCGACATCCGACGAACTAACTCTGGTTCCGCATCATCTCATTGACATTATTACTCCTGATAAGAAGTTTACTGCGGGAGAGTTCGTTAAGAAAGCTGATGCAGCAGTTTCCAAAATAAAAAGAAACAGACATATTCCATTTGTTGTTGGAGGAACTGGATTTTATATTAAATCTCTATTATATGGACTGTGCAAGATCCCTCCAATTCCTGCTGAAATAAGAAACGAGCTGAGGCAGAAAGTTGAAGAAAATGGAGCACAAGCGCTTTATCAGAAACTGAATGAGGTAGATCCAATTTCAGCACAAAAGATCGAACCAAACGATGGCAACCGAATCGTGAGAGCTCTCGAAGTGTACAAAGCAACAGGAATGCCGATTTCTTCTTTTTGGCAAAAAGACGTGCTTGAGCAACGTTATCAGCATTTCACGATTTTCCTCAATGAAGAGCGCTCAATTCTCTATAAAAAAATAAATTCCAGGGTTGATAAAATGTTGCAGCAGGGCTTGTTTGATGAATTCAAACATATTCTCGAAAAGGGATACACGCAGAGCGATCCGGGCATGAATTCACTGGGTTATAAAGAATTTTTCGATCATATAAATGGAGTTCAGGACTGGCATACGACTGTCGAGTTAATAAAGCAACACATGAGGAATTATGCAAAAAGACAGCTCACCTGGTTCAATAAGCAGGAAATACATTTGACAATTTCTCCTTCACTACTTACTATATTGGATATAGAAAATCAAATCATGGAGTTTCTGGGACACAATGAAGCACGTGGCAATAGTTAATAATTATAAAATCTATCAAAATGATTATAAGGCGGAATTGTATCAGCTTTTAAAAGAGCATAATGTAGAGAAACCCACAAAAAAGCTTAAAGAGACTGCTATTAATAACCTGATTGATGCCTGCCTGCTTATGGAAGAATCCCATAAATGCGATATTTGTATCGATGAAAGCTGTGTGCATTTTCAATTTCAAGAAATCCAAAACCACTACAAATCTCATGAAGATTTCATCAAAGACCTTGCGGAATCAAAAATCTCTGTTGATAAACTCTTAGAAAATATTGGGAACGGGCTCCGGATCAAGGAATATATAAAACAAGAATTTCTGGATTCTGTTGAAATCAAACCGGAACGTATACGCGATTTTTATGAAACCCACAAAGAGCAGCTTCAGTATCCTGAACGTGCCAGAATTTGTCACATATTGATCAGTAACCGCGATCCAAAAGCTTTTAATAAAATGGAGGAAGTGAGTAAGAAATTGTATGAGAATGAAGATTTCTGCAACCTTGCAAATGATTACTCCGAATGCCCCAGTGCAAAGAAGAGTGGTGATCTTGGTTTTATTAAACGCGGAGACCTGGTTGAAGAGCTTGAAAATGTTATTTTCTCTATGAATAAAGATCAAGTCGCAGGACCGATTCCAACGGATTTTGGTTTTCATTTTGTGAAATTGATTGATAAAGAAGAAAAGCGGATTCCATCATATGATGAGATCAAGGATTCGCTCAAAACACAGCTTGAAAAGATTACCGGAGAACTGGAATTATTACATTGCATCAGGAAACTGAGAAGCAAGGCAAAGATAGAAATACTATTCGATCAGCTATGAGAATTCAAAGGGTTTTCCTCATCATCCTTGATGGGGTAGGTGTTGGTGCATTACCTGATGCGTCATTCTACCATGATGATGGAAGCAACACTCTCGGTAACTTAGCAAAAAAAGTGCATGGTCTCAAACTACAAAATCTTCAAAAATTAGGATTGGGAAATATCATCAAAATCGCAGGTGTCCCGGCAGAGAAAGATCCTTTTGGAGATTTTGGAAAAGCGATTGAGATTTCTGCAGGCAAAGACAGCACTACAGGGCATTGGGAGATCATGGGAGTCGTAAACGAATATCCCTTTCCCACATATCCGGATGGTTTTCCAAAAGAAGTGATAAACGCTTTCATTAAGAAAACGGACTGCAAGGGAGTGCTTGGCAACAAAGCGGCGTCCGGTACGGAAATCATAAATGAACTCGGTGAAGAACATCTGAAAACCCATTTTCCGATAGTGTACACCTCAGCGGATAGTGTGTTTCAAATTGCAGCTCATGAAAAAATCTATCCCATAAAAAAATTATATAAGATGTGTGAAATTGCCCGAAAAGAGATATTGATAGGCACACATCGGGTAGGAAGAGTTATTGCTCGTCCTTTTATTGGTGAGAGAAAAGGAGAATTCGAGCGAACCGGACATAGAAAGGATTTTTCTGTGAATCCTCCGTCAAATACAATTATGGATCTGCTCTCAGCTCAGAATATTCCTGTTGTCGGAGTCGGGAAAATCGAAGACCTTTTCAACTTTCAGGGAATTACAGAATCCATTCATACACCTCACAATCCCGAGACAATGGCTATGATACTTTCCTTTTGCAAAAAAATCGATAGGGGACTTATTTTTGCAAATTTGCCTGATTTTGATACTCTTTGGGGACACCGAAATAATTTCGAAGCATTTGCGTCCGGATTAGAAAAATTTGACAGATGGCTTCCTGAATTATTTGACAGACTTATGGAAACAGACGTACTCATACTTACGGCTGATCACGGTTGCGATCCGACGACAAAAAGTACAGATCACTCACGTGAATATACACCTATTTTAATTTATGGAAAAGGCATCAAAAAAGGAGTTGATATTGGAGTCAGAAAGACTTTTGCGGATATTGGTGCTACAATCGCTGATATATTCCGGATACAAGGTACCGGTAAAGGGACCAGTTTTTGGAATTTGATTAAATGAGGTAAAAAAATGAGGAAATATTTTTTTCTGCTTATCGCGCTTCTCGTTCTCACCTCCTGCATTTTCGAATACACGGAAAACGGAGATACTGATGCAGATCTTGAAAAAATAAAACAGGTATTTCTTGGTATTTTTGATAAGTTTACCATGTTTGATGTTGATGGAGTAATGGAGTATTTTAGCGGAAATTTCTTGAATGACGGTACAGATTTTTTTGAGGAGCGGAATATATGGTATAACCGTCTTGGAGCTTCGGTAGAAATCACTTCCTATGCAAGTATTCAAATAAATGGCGACTACGCTGTTGTTGCCTTTACAATAGATTATAATGGCATCGACTATTCAGTGCCATTGGATGGAGAATTTACCGACCTTGTCTATTTCAAAAAATTTGGTGACGACTGGAAAGTCTATGGAAACCAACAGGATTATGGCAGCATGTATTCAATAGATATTGATACTAATCCGAATGGAGCAAGTCTCTATTTGAACGGCATTAAACTCGAGCAAACATCACCTTACACTATGGAAGATTTATCTGAAGGGAATTATATAGTTGGCATATATCTGAAGGGGTATAATGAGATATGGAAAGAACTCTATCTTTCTGCTGATACAACGATGTATTATTATCTCGAACTCCCCTCTTATCCAGCCCCGGAATTTTTTATTGATAATCCTCAAGATGGAGATATTGTAAGTGGAGATGATTTTTTTCTGTCAGGACATGTAAATGACTTTTCTGGACCCTATGCGATATTGAACATGAATGGAAATGAGCAAACGGTTGAGATCGATGAGCTAGGAGTTTTTCATCAATATATTAATATTTATGATCAAGAAAATACATTTTTTCTTCGTGCATCAAACTCGTCTGGAAATACAGGTATTTCAGATGATATTACTGTGTTTCAGGCAGAGGACGACAGAACCTTGACGATTTCGGTGTTTTGGGATACGGATAGCACAGATGTCGATCTCCATGTCTGGGATCCCGAAGAAAATCACTGCTATTACGGAGACCTGTACGCGATCCCGAATGGTGCATTAATTACAATAGATGATGATGGCTATGGACCTGAAGTATTCGAGTTACAGCCATTAATATATGGCACTTTTATAGTCAAAGCACATTTCTATGAAGGTTATGATTATCTTAATCCAACGAGTGCAACGGTTGAGATTACGCTTGGAGAAGATACATATTATTTTGGTCCTTATGAATTCACAGCTGAGGGGGATAATGCCGGAGCATGGTGGGAAGTAACTGATTTTGTTGTTGAGTGAGTTATTGTAAAGACTGTTACTAACTTCTATCTGCTTTGAGCACTGCAAGAAAAGCTTCCTGGGGAATACTGACCTGCCCGATCTCCTTCATGCGCTTCTTGCCCTTTTTCTGCTTTTCCAATAGTTTTCTTTTACGTGTAATATCCCCTCCATAACATTTCGCTGTTACATTTTTCCTCAGTGCATTAATGGAGCTTCGTGCAATGATCGTGCCACCTATAGCTGCCTGTATCGCTACCTTAAAGAGGTGCCGCGGAATAATGCCGGCAAGCTCTTCCGTGATGCTTTTTCCCCACGAATATGCTTTATCTTTATGGGTGATGAAAGACATTGAATCGATCCGGTTACCGTTCACAAGAATATCAACCTTTACCACATCAGACCGTCTATGTTCTTTATATTCATAATCAAATGATGCGTAGCCGCGACTCACAGATTTGAGTTTGTCATAAAAATCAAAAAGTATCTCAATAAGCGGAAATTCGTATTTGATACTCACTCTATCCTCATCAATATATTCCAGATTTTTCTGAATCCCGCGTCGTTCCTGGGCAAGGTGCATGATATTGCCGATATATTCGCTTGGAACAAGTATCTCGCATGCCATAATCGGTTCTTCGATATAATGAATAGTGGCTTCATCGGGCATTTGTGAGGGATTATCAATGAGAACT
>CAYUTH010000059.1:0-2024 GCA_964447485.1 uncultured Candidatus Cloacimonadota bacterium
GACTGTACCAATTGAATTCATTATTCGGGTATAGATAACATTATATTGCTGATCGAGAAGAGTAATTTCTTCTTTGAGAGCTGCAATCTTTTTGTCATTCTCGGCGACTTGAGGACAGGTGTTTGCCTGACGCACCTGAAGCATCATCATCTCGTTTTCCAGAGCTTCCCAGTATTTAAGGGTTTCTTCTTTGGAGAGGTCCTTGTATTCCTCTTCTGTCAGATAGCGGACTTCTGCCTGTAGAAAAGAAGCTAGTATCATCAATAAAACGAATAGCGCGATATACTTTTTCATGTTACTCCTCTCCTAAAAAACCGTCGTCTTTTAGCTGTTGTTCGTAATCTTGTAGATTTTGAAGTTCAACTTTTTTCTGTTGCAAATCCATTTGGAGTGCTTCAATTTCTGCATTTTGTGCACCTACTTGTGCTTCGCATTGTTCGACTTTTGCGCGAAGGTCATCCAGCTCAGTCTGGGAAATAGGCGGAGGTGGCTTATGACAGCAAGCTGACAGCACAAAGAATGCGATCAATAAAAAAGTTATGATCTTAATTAAATTCTTTCCCATACGATCTCCTTTCAGAGTATGTTTAGATGTTTCTTCTTTTTTACACATGTGTATGTCAAGTTTTTCTTACTTTGTTTTAAAATTCTATATATTTATATTGTAATTATAGTTAGAAAAATAGATGATTTATCGCGTTATTTTAACTACAGCAAAGGCATTATTAATTCTCATATACAATCGGTTCCTTGCTATATTTTATCCTGAAAATGTAATACACGCCTATTAATGCAGGTATTACTGAATTGAAGAAGAATATCAAAAATGTAGCTGTGACCGCAAGTTCGGCTCCAATACCATATTTTGAGAAAACCTCAATCGCAAAGGTCTCACGAAGACCAAACCCATTAAAAGAAAGAGGAATGATATGAGAAATATGTATTAGGGGAACAGATATCATAATCTTGAAAAAACTAATATCAACAAAATTCCTCAAAAGAATAAAATATTGATAGAAAGTTATTAATACAAAAATAACCTGCGCAAGCATTATTCCTGGTGTTCTTTTTAAATAATTGAATAAATATGACTGGATATTCTCGTTCTTAGTAAAATATGAAAATAAATAAATTATGAATGGAAGAAATACTACAGCAATCAACACTGTTATTTTTATGATCATATTAATTTCTGTGAAAAAGAAGATTGCTGCAAAGGCTGCAAAGAAGAGATTTTTCCACGTGAGGAATATTCGCTCAACTCCTATTGAAGCTAATGTTGCCTTCTTCTTGTTATTGACAAAGTATATTTTCCCGATAACGCCGATTCCGCCAGGACCAAGAAACCGCAATGCCAAACCTACGAAATAGGATTTGAGTACTTCATACTTCTTTGGCGCATAATCAGAATTCAGCTTAAGATATTTTCCCCAATTATATGCCTGAATGAGAAGCTTGATGATTGTTGTTAATATTATTACAATGATTATCCATATTTTGATTGAAATGAAATCATGAATGAGCTGTTGGAATTGTATTTTTTTGAATATGAAATAGAGTATAAATGCAGTTATAACTACCTTGAGAATAATAATAATTGTTTTTGATGTATTCGATAATTTCATGTTTTTAAAAAGTACAGGTTTACTTCCATGTCCACTTGCTGAACATTCCAAACAGAGAATAATATATTAGATAATATGGATACACGAGAATGTATAGTAAATCAAAAATGCAGAAAGACTCTCTATGTTTGATCAAACCAACAATCCAAAAAATCATAAAAGAAACATAATAAATCCCCAGGCAAAGCCAATCTTTATAAAAAATAATATGGAATGGCAGATACAGATAAAATAAGAGTATGAACAAGGAGACAACTTTGTAAAGTGGGGATGATAATGGAAATTGTCCGTAACGGCGTTTTTGTTGGTTCACATGATCCTCTATTTGAGGATGTGTATAGACCTTGCAATCTGGGTTATAAGCTATTTTATACTCAGTATTTTTTATTAGATTAAGTA
>CAYUTH010000059.1:2124-12376 GCA_964447485.1 uncultured Candidatus Cloacimonadota bacterium
TTGCAATCTGGGTTATAAGCTATTTTATACTCAGTATTTTTTATTAGATTAAGTAACAACTTATCCTCTCCGCAAGTGAAGTTCTTGATCTTCTCAAATCCATCAACCTGATTATAAGCTTCCTTGTTTATATAGAGATTCCTTCCATTGTTACTGAAAGGAACTCCAAGGTTGATCGTCGCACAATAGAAATCCGCAGTGATTATCTGTGAAAATCTTCGGAAAGAGGACACATCCTTTTCCGGTGAGTAACCAACAATCATTCCGATGCCTTTGTATATGAATTTATTAAAAGTGTCTATCCAGTTACATGGCACCAAACAATCAGCATCAGTAAACAAGAGATTCCTAAATTGGGCTTTTTCGATACCCATTCTCAAAGCATACTTCTTCCCTTTGTAATCTGCACTTTTTTGTTCTATGGTTATGCTTTGACAGTTTTCTCTGTCCACACAATATTCTCTTATTAACCTTTGAGTATCATCCTGTGAAGCATCGTCAATAAGAATTACCTCAAATAAATGCTTTGGATATTCAAGGGCATCTAAAGTATGAAAGAGTAGAGGGAGATTATTTTGCTCATTTCTGCACGCAATAATTATGGAAAATGAATGCTGATGAGGATTCTTTCTATGATAAGAAATAACAAGTGAAAGACTTAATAGGATAAGAAAAAAGGAAAATAGTAAAATGATTGGCATTATAAATTATTGATTAAATTATGTTCAGTTTTAAGATAGAAATCACCTATTCCCGTTTTTTACTCGGTTATGAAATAATAAATTCTTATCAAGAGTCTTTTCGGCGAAACCTGATAAGCTTTATTGCTTAGATTTAGATTTTTTTGGAGTGATTACCACCTATTTCTTTTCATGCTCAAGAACATGTATCTTATCAGCTCTAATAAGAATTTTTGATATGGTTTTGCCTTCGTTGTTTTCCCATTGATTGAGTTTGAGGTTCCCTTCGACAAGGACCGGGCTTCCCTTTTCTGCATTCTCTTCGATCTTCTTTGCCTGGTTACCCCACGCTTCCACATCGACGAAAGTGGTTTCTTCCTGCCAGTTTCCTTCTTTGTCTTGATAGGGACGGTTATTCGCAATAGTAATCGTGGTAACCTTGGTTTTCTTTTCTCCGACTTCTTTGACTTCCGGATCCCTTACGATGTTTCCACCGATGATTATTGTGTTGACGTTCGGTGTTCTTTTGCTCATTTTAATCCTCCTAATTATTCATTATGCTTATGAGCACTTATATAGTTCTTTTAAGGAAATCTTTGTCAAGAAAATTTTTATAAGTGATTATAAGGGTTTGGTTATCAAGACTAAAGGATTTTCATTTCAATTAAATAAACAGAATATAGATCAAAGCAATCACACAAATACCTACAAAGATATTCATAAGGGCGCCGATCTTAAAAAAATCCGAAAATTTGTATCCCCCCGCAGAATAGACCATTAAATTTGTCTGGTATCCGATTGGAGATGCAAAACAAGTCGATGCGCCAAGCGCGAGAGTAAGCATAATTGCCTTTTGACTCACACCAGGCACAACTTTTGATATCGATAATGCAATAGGAAACACAATTGCTGCAGCGGCATTATTTGTAATAAGAAGTGTAAAAGCACTCGTAAGTATAAAGATCCCAATGATTATTCCGATCGGTCCCATGAAACTAAGAGTGTTGATCAGGCTATTCCCTACCGCACTTGCAATTCCGGAATTAGCTATTCCCCTTGCAATTCCAAATGAGCAGGCAATCAAAATAAGCACTCCCCAATTTACAGAGGTTGTCGCATCTTTAGGATTAATTATCCCTGTTGCCATCATGAGGACAGCAGCTACAGCAGCAGCAAAAATAATTGGGACCAAACCTGTGGCAGCAGAAATGACCATTGCCGCGAGAATTATGAGTGCGAGGTTGCCTTTCCATCTTGGTTTTTCATAAATATCAAGACTGGAGGTTACCAGCGAGAAATCTCGTGAATGATACCATTTTTTCTCAAAGCCTTTTCCCGCAAGCAAAAAGAGAGTATCATTCGGTTTGACAATAATATCTCCAACCTTGCGATTAACTCTCTCTCCACTTCTATGTATTGCCAGGATAACTGCACTGTACATACTTCTGAAATTGCTGTCCCGTACAGTTTGTCCTATAAGTGGTGATGAATTTGATATGACCGCTTCAAAAGTTTTTGTTTTATCGGAATCCAGATTTCTTATATCGAATTCATGATCCGGGACAGTGATCAGTCCGCGAATTTTTTGCAATTGAAAAATTGTTTCAGGTAATCCTGTAAAAAACAGTCTGTCATCTTTCAATATTATCTCATCAGGAGTAAGAGGCGCAATTGTTTCATCTCCTCTAGTGATTTGAAAGAGAAATAATCCTTGCAAGTGACGGAGATTTGCCTGCTCAACAGTTTTATTAAGATGCGGATAGGTACTTCCCACACGCATTTCCACTACGAATTCGCGCGTTTTTTCTCCAAGTTTGACAATCACATCTTTCCTGTCGGGCAGCAATCTCTTGCCAATAAAAACCACAAATAGGATTCCTAAAATAGCTACAGGAATACCGACTTGAGTAATTTCAAAAAAAGAAAATCCCTTGTAACCATTTTCAAGTAATAAACCATGTACAACAAGGTTTGTGCTCGTGCCGATAAGTGTACAGGTGCCACCAAGCACTGCTGCGTAGGAAAGCGGAATAAGAAATTTTGATGCAGCAAAGTTGTTACGTTTAGCCCAACTTTTTACTATTGGGATCAGTGTTGCGACAATGGGAGTGTTATTCAAAAAAGCAGAGAGACCGGCAACCGGGAACATCAGTCTCATATAACGTGAAGTCTCACTATTACTTTTATTTCCAAGAATTTTAATGATGAATCTTTCAAAAGCACCTGAACTTTGCAAAGCCGCACTTATGACAAAGAGAAATCCTACAGTAAGCATTCCCTTATTTGAGAAGCCTGCAAATGCTTCGTTTATAGTAATTACTCCCCCGGCAATAAGCAACAGTAAGGCAGAAAATACAATTCCCGCAGGATTGAACCACTCTTTTGCAAGAGCGATGATCATAAGAATGATGACTGAGGAAGTAAAAATTAGTTCAAACATTATTTGTAAAAAAAATGTGAAGGTTAAAAGAAGATGTTTAATCTTCGATCGAAAAGGTTGTCCACTCCTGGCTTGGTCTATCTATGAGATATCCTTCCAGCCAATTGTATTGAGGATGTATTTCTATAAATTCTTCTGCATCAAAAGGAGTCCCGCAAGAGCATCCCCATCGCGCCCACATTTGCATAGCTTCTGCCATCTTACTATCAACGACTTTTCCATCCACACAACCTTGTGGAGCGTAAGGGAGTCTTTCCGGCCAATATTGCATGGGGTCAAGATCGTAGTGCCCACAGATATTTCTGCTGCACATATTTTCTTCCTGAAGATAAATATCATAATGATCAGCAAGGAATTCTCTTGCTAAATCAGTATCTATTTCACCTTTGTTTTCTTGGATAAGCTCATCCCAGCGCACCCTTCGAGCACCCATTGGGGTACGAATGTCGGAGTAAGCTGCATTTGAGCATTCTTGATTTCTGATTTTCAAATCATTTGCAACATTGTATCCGCTATAATATCCATTTGTAGTCTTTTCAAAATCACTATATTTTAATCCTTGCTCAAAGCGCGCAATTTCATTAGTATGTATATCTCCAAGAAGCCAGCTATTTGCATATGCGCCATTGTTGCCATTTTGCATCATCTGCACCCATTCATCGATGCTTTCTGCATACTGCATTGCTTTTCTTTCACGCATAAATTCAGGAGTTTTCTCTGCATCAAATCCGGAATAACCACCAATAGTGGTTTCAGTTCCGATAATACCTGCATTCGTAATAAAATAATCTGTGCTGCTATCAATGAGTCCCGGTGCAGATTGCATTAATATCCGATGTCCATTATCGGGTTTGATATCTAATATTATGTTGAAATATTGACCCGCCGCATAGAGATTCCAGGTATTATGAGCCATGACAATTTTCCCATCCTTTGTGTAGTCACCAGTAGCAATAAATGCGCTGCATTTATCATTTTTTAATGGCATTTCCTCTACTATTGTGGGCCACCAGTAATCAAGAAGCTCTGTCAGACCGTTCCATGCTAAAATTTCCTCATATGAAATTTCAAATCCTGCTTTCGTAGCGCCGGCAGCTATTCCTTCCATCTCCTGGATATATTCTTCATCAATTTTCGATGCAAACATCTCATTCGCATGTTGAATGAAGAAATCAAAGTTTTCGCCCGTGTACCATTCAGCAAGAAAATTATTTACTCTGATGGCTTCTTTTAGTTCATCTGCAAGGAGATATCCATGCTGAAATCCACGCTCAAATGGAGCTCCTTCTATATGAACAAAAATCCATCCGTCTTTCTCATAACGATCTGCATTTTCTAACCACAACTGTTCTTGTCGAGTAAGTTCTTGAGCACATAGAACATTTTGTGAGATGAAAATTATTAGGGATATAAATAATAGTTTAAATACTTTTGTCTTCATAGTATAGATCCTTATTTCCATTAGTTTAGAGTTGTTAATTTATCGTAAGAAAAATTTTTTCTTAGAACTTATGATTTTTTTAGAAAACTGAAATATTAGCTGTTAATTATCTTCTTATTTTTTAAATATTCAATTATTTTATTTGCAGAATCTTTCACGCATAATTTATCAGTATCAATCACTATTTCCGGATGTAAAGGTTCTTCATAGGGAGCAGAGATGCCGGTGAATTCAGGGATGATGCCCGCACGCGCTTTCTTGTAAAGCCCCTTGGGATCGCGCTCTTCACAGATATTGAGCGGTGCTTGCACAAATACTTCTACGAATTCGCTCTTGGGTAAAAGTTCTCGATTGATATCTCTGTCCTTTCTATATGGAGAAATAAATGAAGTTATTGCAATAATCCCTGCATCTGCAAAAAGTTTTGCAACTTCACCGATCCTTCGAATGTTCTCCTCCCGATCTTCGGGTGAAAAGCCAAGATCTTTATTGAGCCCATGCCGGATGTTGTCGCCATCTAAGATGAAAACCTGGCAGCCAGCTTCGAACAACTGAGCTTGCAATTCAACTGCGACGGTTGATTTTCCTGATCCTGACAAACCAGTCAACCAGATAACCACACCTTTATGTTCGTTTTGTTTTTCTCTATCTTCTTTTGAGATTCCACTTTCATGCCATGTAATATTTTGACTTTTGATCATTTTCATTCTCCTTTTTCTGCATAAAATTTTATTAAGACATCTGCAACCGGTTTTCTCATTATTCGCGGGTCAAGATCTTCTCCGGCATGTAATTTTCTTCTTACTTCTTTACCAGAGATACTAACAGGATGGTATCCCTTCGGAGAATACTCATTAATCAAAGCGACTCTGTTGATTTCTTCAAAGAATGCTGCAAAACCGACATTCACTGGTTGGACTTGTAATTCGCCATTAAGATTGTTAAAGATTTCCTGTGCATCGAAATCTCCCCATGCAGGAGTACCGTCATCGAAGGGAGCATCAGCATGTTTTCTTCCAATAATAATATCTGTGAACCCAAAATTCTGTCTATATATCGCATGCATTATCGCTTCTTTGGGACCGGCATAGAACATTTTCACATCCATCCCGACAAGCATAAGATGATCTTTGAATATCAGTCCTTTCTTCTTCCAAAGCTCTTCATCTCGGTCACCTTCTCCAATAATACCGTTATTGATGAGCACTTCGTAAGTTTTCATCCGAACATCAGCAGGCACGTCATCAGATTTTGTCGCCCCAACAAGTGGATTAAGCACCGCACCTGCATCATATCCTTCTCTGATGAGGGTTTCCAGTCCATACACAAGTGCATATTCATGAGCTCTATGCAGAGGATTTCTTGTTTGAAAGGCGACAATTCGCTCCCATCCTTTGTCCTTGAACAACTTCCTTGTTTCTTCTGGAGGATACATATACTTTTCGTAGTAATGAGTATGCTTAGGTTCTAAAGCCCAAATCTCTCCACCGAGCAGGAAATCCCTTGGATCATCGTTCACTATTCTTGGACCCGGATGATCATTTCTATCAGTTCCATAAACAGAAAGATTGTATTTATCTTTATCGAAATAAAATATGTCCGATATTTTTAATGAACCAACAAATTCACCGTTTTCGTTTTTTATGGCGACAGTTTCACCAATGCTTAACTTATCACTCTCATCTTTGAAGATTGGGAATGAGATTGGGATAGTCCATGCAAATTTTTTCCCATCTCTTTCGATAACTTCTTCGTTAAGAATTTTATTAAATTCTTCTTCGTTCATTGGACCAACAAGGGGTGAAAGCAATCCGTTTGCAATACTGTAAAACATCGACAAGTCAGAGTCACTTATAGAATAGACTTTTTTATTTATTAATGTATCAATAAAGTCCTTTTCCTTATTTTCTGGAATGATTCGATTCACCAATCCCATTCCGCCGTGAGGTTCAGGTAATTTCTGTGCCATAATTAATTTTCCTTTTGTTTTATTTAATAAAAATTTTCCCAAGAGTTAATAATCCAAGACCAATTGTTACAATCCCAATTATCAATCGCAATTTATCTGTATTCATTTTCTTCACAGTTATCCCAGCCAGAGGTACTGAAAGCATACCTCCAAACACAAGGAAAGGTGCTAACGTCCAATCAATTGTTTGATTCATAGATAAATACATAATCAAACCGACCAGGCATGTTAAGCCCTCGGCAAAAGAAGTAATGCCAATTGCATTTTTGCCATCCACCCCAGAAAGAAGCTGTCCGCTTGTTACAACAGGTCCATATCCCCCGCCACTCATGCCTTTATTAAAGGATGCGACGACACTCAGTCCAACGATTTTTTTCCATGAAAATTTATATACTTTCTTATTTGTGACAAGTATCAATATACCCATGATGAAAATAAGCAATCCGATATAAAGCTTCACATAAAATTTGGGCAAGCTCACAGCGATGAGCACAGCCCCAACAGTACCAATAATACTGCATGACGCGATCAATAGAGATATCTTGAGATGATGTGGCAGGTAACTCTTAAGATTACTTATGAAGTTAACCTGGCTGTTTTTCACGTTTAGCTTGCGTTGTGGAAGTAGATTTACATTACCCATTTTGTTATGAATAAGACCTGCAAAAATTCCCGTGAAAAGTTCTGATAATAAGATACAGGGAACGATCTGCATGGGTTGGTAGCCGAGTAATAATAAAATAGGGGTCAATGATGTACCGTACCCCATTCCTAACGTTGAGTCGAAATATTCGGCAACAAATGCCATAAATACGACCGGTAAACCGACATGAAGAATGAAAGTCCATTCCATTACATTCTCCTCTTTGTTTTACCTTATTCAAAGAAGAGAAATTTGCTTTGTCAAGTTTGTCTATATACTTTATCATATTTATAGACTATAATGCCTATATTAAATCCTTTAGGGTTGTGCTCTCGAGTTTTTGAGATGCATAATCCCTAATATCCCGTAAGAGATTTTTTAGTTTTTGGCATCGTTCAATCGGGCTTTCTTCATAAAAATGCAGGCTTACTGAAACGACGGGAGCAAGCGGCCCATCTATGCTTCGAAAAACTTCTGCGGTTGTAATTTCAGATGGATCCTTTGATAACTTATATCCTCCACTCGGTCCGCGAACGCTTTTCACATATCCCGACTGCTTCAACAAAATGAGTATCTGTTCCAGAAATTTCTGCGGCGTATTATTCTCCTCAGCGATGTCACTTATGGTGACTAATTTCCTATTATAATTCTTTGCAAGGGTGACTAGTGCAAGTAATGCATATTCGCTTTTTCTTGAGAGTCTCATATTATTTTATTGCCTCTTGAAGGAATGGCTGTATAAGTTCATCTTCAACAGTCATGCCCAATTTTATATGCGGTTTTGTGGATCCGTGGAAATCTGATCCTGCTGTAATCAGCAAACTATGTTTATCTGCAATATATTTATAAAATTTTACCTGATCCTGAGTGTGTTGAGAATAAAATACTTCTATTCCCATCAATCCAAAAACTGTGAGTTCTACTATTAATTCTTCTAATTCATTATTACTGAGCTTGGTTTGATACGGATGTGCTATTACTGGAATTCCACCTGCATCTAGGAGAAGCTGTATTGCTATTTTGGGATGCAATCTTTTCTTATTCATATATAAAGGTTTGCCTTTATCGAGATACTTATCAAATGCTTCTTGATAGCAGCTTACATATCCTTTCCTTGCAAAAAGATTAGCAAAATGAGGTCTGCCAATCACTTCGCCACCGGCTTCCTTTTCCAGTTCTTCAAGTGTAATATCGAAACCGAGTGCTTTCATATTCTCTATCATCTTTTTATTTCGATTGAGGCGGAAGTTCTGCAATTCTTTAAGTGTGCTATTAAGATCCGTATTCTTCGGGTTAAATCCATAGCCAAGTATGTGAAGAGTTTTAGGAAATTCTGCGCTTATCTCAACACCGTTGATAAAAATGAGTTCGTCTGGAATCGACGTGATCTGTGATAAGCCATCAATTGTATCGTGGTCTGTAAGAGATAAATATTTAAGTTGTTTTTTTGCGGCTTCGAGAATAAGACCTTCGGGAGAAAAGGTGCCATCAGAAGCGGTGCTGTGTGTATGTAGATCTATTAGCATTTTTTCCTTGCGCACTTCGTGCTCCTCACTTACATTTCCCATTTTTTGTAACTGACTTAATACGAGATTGTTATGTTACAACTGAATTAATTATTTATTATTTAAGAGTTTATTAAATTCTTTTTTGAGAACATCCGCTTTATCGGTTTTTTCCCATGTGAAATCAGGTTCGTTTCTTCCAAAATGGCCGTATGCCGCAGTTTTCTCAAAGATAGGTCTTTGAAGATTGAGATGTGCAATGATGCCCTGTGGAGTCAAAGGGAAATGCTTTCTTATAAGGTCCAGAATTTGTTCATTATCAAGTTTGCCTGTGCCAAATGTGTCCACCCATAGACTGAGGGGTTCAGCAATACCAATCGCATATGAGATCTCTATCTCGAAACGATCTGCAATACCTGCAGCTACAATATTTTTTGCGATGTATCGAGCCATATATGCAGCACTACGATCAACCTTTGAGGGATCCTTTCCAGAGAATGCACCGCCGCCGTGACGACCCATGCCACCATAGGTATCAACAATGATCTTTCTACCGGTTAAACCCGCATCCGCCTGAGGTCCGCCAATTACAAACTCACCAGTAGGATTAACAAGAAAAACAGTTTTACTATCAAGATAATCCCCACAAACCGGCTTTATTACATACTCTATAATATCTTTTCTGATTCTCTCTTTCTCAATACCTTCAGCATGCTGGTTTGATACAACAACTGTATGTATTCGCTTGGGAACGTCGCCATCATACTCAATAGTCACTTGTGATTTTCCATCAGGTCCTAAATATGGGATGATTCCGTTTTTACGCACTTCTGACAGCTTTTGTGTCAATTTATGAGCAAGCATTATTGGCAGCGGCATAAACTCTTTGGTTTCTGTACAGGCATAACCAAACATCATTCCCTGGTCTCCGGCTCCCTGCATATGACGAGTAACTTTATCAGCATTCACTCCAATAGCTATGTCGTGTGATTGAGGAATTATACTACAAAACACTCCGCAATTCTCGAAATCAATACCAAGTTTACTATGGTTGTAACCAATCTTTTTTAGAGTATTTCGCACTATTTTATCTATGTCAACAAAGCCCTTGGTAGTAATTTCTCCAAATACCCATACTGCACCGTTTTTGACTGCAGTTTCAGCAGCGACTCTCGAGTTTTTGTCCTGACGAAGGCATTCATCAAGAACTGCATCACTTATTTGATCACAAATTTTATCAGGATGTCCTTCTGTCACAGATTCTGAACTAAAAAGATATTTATTTTGATTCATTCAAAACAGCCTTTCTTAATATCTATAGTGCTCTGGCTTATAAGGTCCTTCAACTGGAACATCAATATATTTTGCCTGCTCATCAGTCAAACGAGTCAATTTCACATTAATTTTACTAAGATGCAAACGAGCTACTTCTTCATCAAGTTTTTTAGGCAATCTATACACTTTTTTCTCAAAATCATTTTTCCATAATTCTATCTGTGCAAGCACCTGGTTGGTGAAGGAATTGCTCATAACAAATGAAGGATGCCCTGTTGCATTTCCAAGGTTGACCAATC
>CAYUTH010000060.1:0-12300 GCA_964447485.1 uncultured Candidatus Cloacimonadota bacterium
AAAGAGAAGCATTCTCTCATATCTCTTTTTACCCTTTGCTTTTCTTTTTTCTCTGATCCTGAACTGTAGAAGGTTACTCTACAAATTGAGAATATTTCGGCAATATCACCCACGCGTGTTTGTTATATCAGTAGGGAATCTTACAGTTGGAGGAAACGGGAAAACCCCTTTCACGATGCTGCTTGCGAAAGCGCTCAAGGAAGAGGGATTGAGTGTGGCAGTTTCTCATCGCGGGTACAAAGGTGCGTATGAAAATACCATCAAACTGATCTCTGATAAAGATCAAATATTTGAGGATGCGCATCAAGCTGGAGATGAGCCCTTACTTCTTGCACAGAACCTGGAAGGAATTCCTGTTATTGTAGGAAAAAATAGAAAAGCTGCGATAAAGTATTTGGAAGAAAAAATTCATCCGGACGTGGTAATTTTGGATGACTCCTATCAGCATATAAAGGTACATCATGATTTTGATTTTCTTCTTTTCAACGGGAAGAATCCAGTAGGTAACGGATTTATCACACCGGCTGGCATGCTTCGTGAATCCTCACATGTCATGAAATTTGCTCATTGCTTTGTGCTTAATGACATACATGGAGAATGCGGAATACCTCAAATATTCAAAAAATATTCCATACCAATCCTCTCGACATCCTACAAAATAAAACACATCATTCATTATAATGGGAAGAAATTTGAAAGCTTGAATTTTAAACTCAAGAAGATCTTTTTACTTTCAGGAATCGGTAATCCGAATTCTTTTGAGAGAAGCATGAAGGAGTGTGGTTTGAATTTTGTGCATCATTACCAATTTAGTGATCATCATGAATTTTCAAAAGTAGATATTACTCCTATAATTAATGCTGCAAATGACCAGAAAATCGATGCGATCATCACAACAGAAAAAGATTTTGAAAAATTACGCAAGCTGGATTTAGATATGGAAAAATTTTATTTCGCAAAGCTCGAAGTTAAGATCAATGAAATGGATACTTTCAACGGTATTGTGAGTAAATTGAAGAAAGAAATCGGCGCATGAAATTCATAGATACGCACGCCCATCTGCAATTTGATTCCTACGATAAGGACAGGGACGAAGTTATACGACAGGCATTCGCAAAAGGCATAAAAGCAATAATTAATGTAGGCACTGATGAAGCCACTTCAAAACAAGCGATCAAGCTGGCACAGAAATATAGAAATCTCTTTGCAACTGCCGGATGGCATCCTCATGACGCAGTCTCATATAATGAAGATACATTGCTGGCATTATTAGAGGACACATCAATTGTCGCACTCGGCGAGATCGGGCTTGATTACTTCAGAAATCTAAGTCCGAAAGATGTGCAAAAAAAAGTATTCGAAGCCCAGCTTAAGATCGCTATCGAAAAAGAATTGCCCACGATAATTCATGACAGGAATGCTCACGAAGATGTCTTCAATATGATAAAAAAATATAAACCGGAGCGTGTGGTCTTTCATTGCTTTTCCGGTGATTATAATTTCGCACGGGACGTACTTGAGCAGGGATGGTTCATTTCTTTTACCGGCGCGGTAACCTTTGATAGGGGACATTACCATGGCATTATCAGGGATGTTCCTGATGACAGATATTTTGTGGAAACCGATGCGCCATTCCTTACTCCATACCCGTATCGCGGGAAGAGAAACAGACCGGAATATGTTGAGTATATTATTCAGCATATCGCAGAAATCAAGGGGAAGAGTCCAAATGAAATCGCCCGTCAAACCACAGAAAACGCAGAGAACTTTTTCTCATTACATAAAAAACTTGATTAGAATAAAACGAGTAAAATATTTCGAACAAAATATAGATATGAAATTTAAAAAAATTCGTGGAGGAAACAATGGCAGTAAAAATCGATAAAGAAAAGTGTGTTGCTTGTGGTGTGTGCGTTGATGTATGTCCTACAGAAGCCCTTTCTGTGATAGGCGACTTCGCAGAATGCGATGCCGATCTATGCGTTGATTGCGGTGCCTGTATTCCGGAATGCCCAACCGAAGCAATTTCAGAATAAGTTACCGAAGCATTTGATTTGAGCCATTCGTGAAAAGCGGATGGCTTCCTTTTTATTATGAAGAAATATATTATAATTTTTGTAATTATCATCACTGCATTGAGTTGTGCAACTACACCCGTGCAGCAGATCACACCTATTGTGCAGAAAGACAGCACTCATTATGAGGATCAGATTGATAGCTTAAGACAGCAGAATTACGCCTATCATATGAAGGTTGATTCACTTTATGATGAAATTTTAACACTCAAAGATTCACTTGCTTTTCTGAGCAGCACAACTCGTATAAAAAAACAGATTGATTTTCCCGATACACTTTATTATGCAGGATATGCTTTTGATCTCACGAATGAGAGGATCTTCCAAAAATTTTATTACTGGTACAAGGCAGAGATCAAATTTGCCTACAAATATATTCCACGCACCACAAAATACTTTCCTGTCATTGAAAATATCCTTGCTGAATACGGACTTGATGATGATATCAAATATCTTGCAGTAGCAGAGAGCTACCTGAGTCCGCTTGCTCAGTCTCCAGCAGGCGCAACCGGATTCTGGCAGTTTATGAAGTCCACTGCGGAATATTATAATATTGAGATGAATCAATTCGTTGACCAGCGCAGGGATATTTTTGCTTCCACAAAAGCAGCATGTGAGTATCTGAGCTGGAGTCTGAAGGCGCTTACAAATAAAGGAGCACCCGATATTCTCCTGGCGATTTGTGCATTCAACTCCGGCTTGAGTAACATCACAAAAGCCATTGATGAACAGGGTGGTAAGGATTTTTTCAACTTAATACAAAGGAAATCCGAAACTGACGACTATGTATGGCGCACTCTTGCCATGAAATATATTATTGAGAATGAGAATCAGATTTTCACCAAACCATTTGATAAAGAGCCGAGTATCTATGAGACCTGCCGCATCGTTCCCTTAGTTTTAGAGGGACATTACAAACTCGATGCTTGGGCACAAGCGCAGGGAACAGTTATTCGAGAAGTATGGGAGCTCAATCCCTGGCTAAAAATTTATAAGAGAAATAATTACACGCATTCGTCAGTGAACGACGTGGTGGTAAGCCCGGGTGATTTTACTGTTCTTGTTCCGAAGAATTCAATTCCAAATGCAGATGAAGTTGCTCATATTGAACGCCAGTTTTTGGAAGAGAATAATGGATACTTCACCGAACATGTCGTGAAAAGCGGTGAAAATCTCTGGGCAATCGCTTCCCGCTATAATACTTCTGTGTCGAATCTTATGAGCATAAATGGGTTAACATCTGCGACAATATATCCCGGACAAAAATTAAATCTGATCTCTATAAAGACCAACCCTGAAAAATATTATGTGGTGAAAAAAGGAGACACACTTTCCTCGATCTCATCAAAGCTTGGTGTCGCATCGGATAAATTGATCCAGATGAATGATCTCAAATCAAAAACGAGTAATGGGAAGAATATTGTGTATATTTATCCGGGGCAGAAATTGTATTATTAGTTATATCGGATTAACTATCTCTCTTGGTTTATTTATTGACGATTAGTTTTTAAGAAATTTCTCAGTGGACTCTGTGGTTTATATATGATATATTACGAAATAGGCATCTCGTAGATCCTATATTTCTTATACAGCTTACCGCCTACTTTTTCATCAAACTGGTTAATAAGGTCATTATCTTCAAGATTCCAAGACATCTCACACCATTCATACCCACGCTTCAAACCTGCTTGCTCTGTTTCATGATAGAGAAGTGCCGGCAGTCCGAATCTGCGGTATTTCTGCTTGAACCCGAACACAATCGCGCGAGTGCCTGTGATCTTACGTTTGTAGCGTAAAAATTTAATGATCCCAATCAGACCCAATTTGCCATTCAATTTCTGGAAAACGGGATTGTAATCGGGCAGTGTGATAGCCACACCAGCTGGATCATCTTTATAATAGGCAAACCAGATAAGATGATCATCGGCAACCTTCTTGAGCTCATCAACCATAAGGTCAAACTCTTTGTCAGTCATTGGAGAAAAGCCCCAGTTTTTTTGCCAGCTTTCATTATAAAGTTCCTTTATGAGATGGGCTTCTTCTTTTATGCGTTTCATATCCACGTGCCTGGTAGAAATATTCGGGTTGCTTTTCAGGCGATCAACTGCGATTTGGATTTGAGGAGATGGAGGAGTTTTATGAGATTTGTAAAAGGCGTAGAGATCTTTACCCTTTTTCATGCCGTACTTTTCTGCCAGAGCAAGATAATAAGGAGGACTGTAGGGCATCATCATAACCGGCGGAGAATCAAATCCTTCCAACAGGAAGGCGCATTCTTCATTTTGAGAGGGGCTGAGGGGACCGCGCATTTTTTCTGCACCGTACTCTTTCAACCACGAATAGGCAGTATCAAAAAGAGCTTTGGCAACTTCGAAGTCATCAATAGACTCAAAGAAGCCGAAAGCGCCCATGTGTTCGTTCCAGAGCTCATTATAATTATAATCAATGACCGCTGCGATCCTTCCTACGACAATCCCCTCATTTTCGGCAAGAAACACTTCCCGGACCGCATGTTCCCAGAATGGATGCTTTTCTGTATCGAGTTTAAAAATTATGTCCTTTTTCAGCGGCGGAACCCAATTTTTATTATCCTTATATAACCTGAATGGAAGGTCTATGAAATCCTTCCAATCTTTTTTTGTTTCGACCTTTTTTACTGTGATCATATTAGTTTCCTTTTGGTTCGATTGCTATCAGCACACCATACAGATCTTCGTGTACGAGTACTGGAATAAAAATTATTCTTCCTTCACCTCCCTCAAATAAGGGAGCTTGAATGATATTCTCCTGCTTAGAAGTCATGACCCGTTCAAGCGCAGCATCAAATGGTTTATTAAGGTTTTGAGCAGTGCGGTATCCGATTGAGGAATTGCTTGGAGGCCAACCGTTTATTATAGTTCCTGAAGTGTTTGCCAGTTGGACGGAATATACATCAGGATTTTGCTCATAAATATGTTTCAAAAGTTTCTCGATCTCTTCGGGTTGTTCATCGATGATAGGATCAATAAGCGTGTCCTGTATCGCATAACTGCGCAAAGTTGAAAGCAGGTACACATTTTTGGATTGCTTATTTGTGCTTTTAACGAGATTGCGGACAAGCGTGATATAAAAAATTTCATCATATATCCGGATCGTATTCCAAGCATAGATTTTCCTGAGAGATCTCGATTCATCTTCGATGTTGGTTAAAAAATAATCCTGAGCATTTTCCGTCATCATATTATAGAGATTTTTCAATGCGAGATCGTATTCGCTCGAGTTCATTTTTGTGAGAAAATCCTTACCGATTCTCATCGGGTAGGAATCATACACCACATCCTGTTGATCATTTATCACTATAAGCGAATAGGGGTAGGGTACGATATATTGCTGTTCTATTTTTGAAAAGAGAATCGCAGTATTGACAAGAACGATCAATATATTTCGTTCATTTTGCTCGTCAGTGCTTGTCGGTATGGTGATACAGATATAGACATCCGTATTTTTATAAAGAGAGTGCCCGATAAAGGGTTTAGTAATTGCGGAGATGTTTTTTCTGTTTTGATTGGTCAGGCAGTTCTCTGTCACATCATCAGTAGATACCGTCGCAGGATATTTTTTTATAAGTTCGAGGTCATTATCATAAAGGAACAAAGCAGAAATTTCCGGATATTGTCCTGATAAAAGCTGAAAATTTTGGTTGGTTACTTCAGAAGATCTATGAACGGTTTCAAGCAGTGAAGTCATGAGAGATGTGATATATGATGATATCTTTTCCGACACAATAATGGTTACGGCTTCCTGTTTTTCTCTTTGTGCTTTCTCAAATTTCGAGGTACATCCCGAAAAGAGTATCAAGAAGCAGATCACAATAAAAATATAACGAATAAGTTTAACCATCTTCGTCACTCAAATTTTCATCATACGTGCTGTCAAACTTTCTGTTGCTAAACAGGCGCATGATCTCGGTCGCTGCTTCTTCGATAGATTTTGACGTCACATCTACAATTTTCCACCTATGCTTATTGTATATTTGCATACATTCTTTGAGTTCTTTTTTTATAAGGTCGAGATCAACATATTTTGAGAGCTGAATATGCTTATACCTGCTCGCTCGAACCTCTCTGATCGTTTTCAAACGGTTTGGAGATATTGTTAATCCGACAACTTTGTTATGATCTACCTGGAAGAGTTCATCAGGAAGATCAAGCCCAAAGATCAAGGGAATGTTTGCGATCTTGTAATCCCTGTATGCAAGATATATGCTGATCGGGGTTTTTGAAGTTCTGCTGGGACCGACAATTATAATATCTGATTTGTACAGGTCAGTTAACTTCTTTCCATCATCATGCTTTACAGCAAAGTCGATACACTCGATGCGTTGATAGTAGTTTTTATCCAGACTGCGGAACATGCCGGGCACAGCCATAGGGGATATCTCAAGATAATCTGTGAATCTGCTCAGAAGGGGACCCATCACATCGATCGCGGGAACAGCCCACTTTCTTCCTTCGTCAAAAATGAGATCCCGAAGCTCATTGGATACGAGTGTATACGCAATGATGCCGTCAACTGCCATCACTTCCTGAACCACGTCCTTGATTTCTTTTTCTGTTCTCACGTAGCGAACTCGATGAAGATGTATGTCCGTTGTCCTGAATTGGCTGAGTGCAGCTTTGACCACCATTTCGCAGGTGGAGCCAGTCGCATCAGAGATAATAAAGATGTGCCGGGTCTTTTTCGATTTACTGTTCTTGATTGAGATCATAATTATAAAATTTACATCTTTTTAATAAGACACACTTTAAACAGTGCGGATTTTTCTGGCAACATTCTTTTGCGTGTTGCACAAGAAGTGCATGAAATTCGTTATATAGTTCTACATTTTTTTGAAGATTATCCATGAAGAATTTTTGTGCTTCGTCATACGAAATATTCTCAGGGAAAAATCCTGATCTATGGAATATTCTTTTTGTATAGGCATCGATAACAAAGACGGGTTTTTCAAAAGCATAAAGGAGAATGGAGTCCGCAGTTTCCGGACCGATTCCTTTAAATCCTAGTAATTCTGCACGCATTTCATCTGTTTTTAGAGCAAAAAAACTTTGCATCCCGTTTTTGAGGAGGTGGCGAGCAATTTCTTGCAGGCGAAACGCCTTTTGGTTGTAGTATCCCGAAGGACGTATGCTTTGAGCGATTTTCCGGATGTCTGCTTTTGCTAAATTTTCAAGGGTGAGGAAATTATTTGTTTTGAGATTTTCGATTGCTTTTACGACGTTTTTCCAGTTCGTGTTTTGGGTAAGGATCGCTCCGATGATGATCTCGTCACGGGTTTCTCCGGGCCACCAATGTTGTGTTCCATAACGATCAAATAAAAGATCGTAGATCTCGATCAACTCGCGCATAATGTTCATTTAAGAATTTTCTTAAGATCCTCTATCGCTTCAATATTCCCCTGTACTCCTAAACCTGCTTGCCATTCCTGGTCCGTGCCCCATTGATAGATAATAGAATGGAGGTCAGGGAGCGATTCTTTTCCGTTGATACTCATTTCCGGTCTTCCCAGAAAGTTGAGATTTGGTCCGTTGATGATCAGTATATTTTTATTCATATGGATTTTCGTCAAATTGAATTCATTTTGTGTCAAGATTTAGCGCTTTGAGTATAATATATCACCATATTGTCCTCATTTGGAAGACAGGGAAGGACTTACTTTACAGCAATAATATTGAGTCGTCATGGACCACTCCGTGACGAAATTTTTGAATGACGATTAAAGAACGCTGATATGATATTTATAAAGTACAACCGTTGAGAATGTTTAACTTGTCCGCCTATTGGCGGAAAGAAACCATTCGTAAGGTTTTGGTATATTATCGCAACTTAACCACCTTCCCGATATGCTCATCGTTGTTGTTGAGTTTGTATAAATATACACCACTCCTCACATCATTCCCTTTGTCATCGCAACCGTCCCACACTGCTTCACGCATTCCCAAACTGGAGTTTGGGAATGAGGTAATGGTTTTAACGAGTTGACCTTTTATGTTGTAGATATTAATTTGTGATAATTCGTGTAAATTAGTGGTTGCATTATATGAAATAGTGGTCATGGTTGAGAAAGGATTGGGGTAACTCGTAAATAACTGATCCTTCACTTCCGGTACGTCGTCAACGCCATATCCCTCTATTTCATAAATGGAAAATGCAGTACTCTGAAAATGATACAGGTATTTTTGTCCGGTACTCTCATATTCTTTACAATACAAATTGCTGCCATAATCTTGATAATCCGCCATTGGCTCGACTGATCCGGATGCAGTTTCAAGATCAAAGATGTAAATATGAGAAAATTTACCGCCGGCGTAAAGATAGTTTCCATCTATAAAGAATTCACCATTGCACCTATGGGGTGTGCTGAATCTATGATTAATTTCCGTTGGCTCTCCTATCTCATAAAATCTTGTGGAATCACGCAAATCGTCCCATGTACTGAGATAAAAGAAACTATCGTAGTTTTGTATGTAGGCACCATAATATCCTTCTGCAAAATTCTCATATATCATAATTAGTTCGGGATTGTTTTCTTCCAGACCGCCATATATCTGCAAGTCCAGCCTACTTGAATTCTCGGAAAGATAATAAAAATAATCATTGTAAATAAATCCATTCCCATCGTAATTTAAATTATATTGAAAATTGAGCGTATAATCATTTGGCTCCGGTATTGAATATTTATACAATTTATTATTATCATCCCTTACATAATATATTACATAGGGGGAATCGGTAAGGATAAGAGTGCCCGGTGATGGTATAGAAATCTCATTCCTTATTACTGGTGAAGCAGGATTCGTAATATCGAGCACAACTATCTTATGGTCAGTATAATCCATTAAAAATAGGAAATCATCAACTCTCTGCATAGAGTATAACTTATTCCCTTCAAAAAGAGTATTTACATGGATTATATCCGGTAACGATGAGACATCATATATTTTTAAACCATCCTTAAAATTTATATATAAATATTCATTGTAAATAACCCCGCCAAGCAATTGGTAATTATCGCCAATGGTAAATTGCTCACTAAAATATCCGTTATTAAAACCGATCTGATTAATAAAATAATTTTCACCAGCAAACACAGTATTATCTGTACCGCCTATGTCGAGACCCGTATGAAAAAACGAATACGTATTAAATATAACAGAATCTGATACAAAGGGCTCAAAAATATTCGAAATATCAATAGATTTTAATCCAGGAGGTCGGGTATGCAAAACAAAGACAAAATCCCCGTTACTATATATATAAGATCCCCAATTTTCATCGGCAGATGAGTAAATTGTCGATACATATTGTATATTGTTTATATCCGAGTAATTCCAAAAAGCAATTCCTTCAAAATCAAGGCATGCAAGGATCGTATCATTTACAGCTTCAATATTATCAATTGGAATACCTCCTGCACTAAAATTAATCTGCCTGATCGCAGTAATATTTTCAGGATCACTAAAATCATAAAGCGTGAATACCTCCTCACTATATCTCTGTAATGCTAATGAATCATTTAATTTTCTAAAAAGATTTGTGCAATAGTAATTTTGAATAAACTCTAAATCTGGAATACTGTAAATACGATAATAAAAATTGTAATTATTGTCCCAATTACGGAATATTATAAAATCATTGTAAGTATCGCTTTTAGCATATCCGTTTTCATTTTCATTGAAGATAGTTTTTACAATATATGGATTGCAAACATCCGTAATATCAATTTTATATATATACGTACACCATTCATAGTACGAAATTGATTGTACATATGCATAGTTATCCTTTATTTCAATCGCTCGTGCATCTCCCAGTAGTGGTAACCTGCTTATCAACTGAGCAGGTGTGTTCGGTTCAACCTCGTATGTCTCCAGTCCGTATATTGATGTTGCGAAAAGATATTGGTCTTTTATGCCGAGTTGATCTTTATCAAAATAGACTCCACCAGTTTGATACTCGACTTTTTTATTGAGGGTGATATCATCAGCATAACAAATGCTGATAAATAGGTATAAAATAATTATTAGGTAAATAATTCTGTATTTCATTACTGTCTCCCTTGAATAGAAAAAGGGTGGAGTGTTTTGTCTCCACCCATTAAGCTTTTATTTATTCTTCCGGATCTTCGTTACTGGGAATACATATTGGAATTACTATATCATAGTGGATATAATAGTAGGGAAATGTTCCGTATAATTTCTTCTCACCAAACACCCAAATTTCCCAGTCACGACCACACCAATCATTATCCTCATTATTCCAGTTACCAGTTTGTGTTATCGGAGGTTCTCCTTCAACCTTAAGTGTCCACGTTAACTCTTCCTGTGCCCATACCCATACCCAGAAACTTGGTGTTGGACTTGCCATTAAATTACCAACAATGAATATTGTTATTAATATCGCCAGTATCGCTATTTTCTTTATCATCTTTTTTACCTCTTAATTTTATTTATTCCTTTATTCTGTTTTTCCTCCCCACTACAAAGGTAATTCGTAAAGGAGTATTCCCGTCAAGCTCAATATTCCGTTTCATAATTTCCTTTTTACCATGTTAGAATTTCTTGTCAATAAGAAAACCTATCTATTTTGGGAAGCACGATAGATAGGTCTGTTCAAGTGAATTTAGTTTTATGTATACATGTATTCTGAAGATGTAAACATTCCATTCTTATAATTTTTCTTTTATTCATTAATTTCATACGACGATCACCAAACCATGGTATTTCATGGTATACCACAATTAATGCGAACCAACTATGTTGGGTTCTGTAGCAGAACATCATCATCCATATCTTCAACGTTTCACGGAAAAAAAACTCCCGCTTTTCATTCTTCTGGGCGAAGAATGAATCGCGGGAGAGCCATGATTGGGGTCTCTAAAATACCTCCATACTCCTTGGTGCTCACATTTTGCACCTCATAACTTGCTGAAAAATGTACCTCTTTATCCAGGACTGAAGTCAGTGTTTGTTCAACTGCACGTGCATAAATAGGTTTTGTGAGATATCCTGCAGGATTTGTTTTCCTTGCTTGTTCAATGGTTTCTTCATCGTTGTAAGCAGAGACGAATACGACAGGTATATCCTTCTCGGTACGGATTTGTCTCGCAGCTTCGATACCGTTGATTTGCCCCGCGAGGTTAATATCCATGAAAATCAGATGCGGATCAAAGGTTTTCGAAAGTTCGACAGCATGCTCGCCGCTGGAAACAAGAGCGCACTCGTAATTTCCGGAACGTTGTATGAGTTTCTTCAGATGCAGTGCAATAATTGCTTCATCTTCAACGATCAATATGTTTCGTTTTTTCATTACAACAAAATATTT
Source organism: uncultured Candidatus Cloacimonadota bacterium (assembly GCA_964447485.1). Lineage (GTDB taxonomy): Bacteria > Cloacimonadota > Cloacimonadia > JGIOTU-2 > JGIOTU-2 > Celaenobacter. The sequence continues at coordinate 11,436 of CAYUTH010000060.1, forward strand.
TGTAGCCTTATGCTTTTCCTTCGACTGCTTTTCTTTCATGCCCGAGGAATACTTTACCTTCCGAGATTATTACTATATATTCTCCGCCATTACCGTCATGTATTCTTTTAATAGTCATGTTATTCTCCTTAATTATGCTTTCATGAGGTGAACATTACCATTAACTATAATAACAATGTATGTTTCACCATTTGGTCCTATGATTACTGCTTCATAAATCACTTCATCATTACTTTCCAATGCGAGTTCAGTTATCACCGGGTAATCAGTGTTAAGATTTAAATATTGTGAAATAATTTCAGCATCATCGGGATCGCATAGGGATTGTAACTCACTGCCTGTCATTGCAAAAGCTGCTGAATTAATTATTAACATAGTAACAAGAACACCGATTAAGACTAATGTTTTCTTTTTCATTATACAAACCACCTTTCAGGTTATTTACTTATATATCATTAAAAATGCCGATTTGTGACGACACCACTCAAAAAAAATGAAAAAAAGTGAAAAAAGTTACATCTGAGGTGACTTAACCTTATTAATTTTTATTATTTTTCTTCTCATGTCCGAGGAATACTTTTCCTTCAGAGATAATAACAGTGTATTCTCCATCCTTGCCGTCAGAAATTCTTTTTATGGTCATGGTGTTCTCCTTATCGTATTTTTGGATTCATTTTGCATAAGAGACCCAAAATATTGACAGATATTTTTAACTTATCTTGGTACACATAAATTATTGATTTTAGAAATCCATAATTAAAAAAATGATTGGTAACGCTCAAAAAAGCAAGAATTATAATAGGCATCGAGGTCTTTTTTCTTGATCATAAGAATATCTTTCGAGTTAATTATTTCTTTGATGAAT
>CAYUTH010000061.1:0-12263 GCA_964447485.1 uncultured Candidatus Cloacimonadota bacterium
TCCAACATATGATAAGATTTATATTGGCTATACCAACAACTTAGAAAGAAGATTACATTTCCACAATAAAGGCATCCAAGGCTGGACTGCGAAATATATTCCTTGGGATTTAGTCTATCATGAAGAATTTGAAACAAAACCAGAAGCAATGAAAAGAGAGAAGGAATTGAAATCTTATCAGGGGAGAAAATTCATTCGAGAAAAAATTCTTTCGAAACAGTAGGGCAGGTTGCTCATGTTGGCAGATTGGATTCAAGTCACATTTTTTATAAAACATGCATGTTAAAAAACTTTACAATTATTGTTATCTCGTACAGAAATGAACTAAAAAATAGTTCATATGAACTAAATGGGGGTTCAGCTGATCGAAGGATTGCTTGGTTCATTATATAAGGAAAGAGTTCTTGTGTTCATTTTCTCTCGTCAGAAAGGGTACGCAAGAGAAATTTCACAATTCTATAAAATATCACTCACCGCTGTTATCAACCAGCTTAAAAGTCTTGAAGAGAGTGGCATTCTGATCTCGATTAGACAGGGTAGGACTATCGTATATCAGTTCAATCAAAGATATACATTTCTCCCAGAACTAGAATTATTACTTAAAAAAGTGATAGATTTCTATCCGGAAGATTTGAAAGAAGAACTTTTATATAATCGTCGTCGTCCAAGAAGAAAGAACAAATCATTATGAAAAAGATCTGTGATATGGATATGAGAGAGCTGGCGGCTTATGTTTCTACTCATCTAAGAAAATCCGGGATTGATGTTGTGCTGACAGGTGGGGGGTGTGTAAGCATTTATTCTGAAAACAGATATGTCTCAATGGATTTAGATTTTATAGTTCAAAACTTTGTTAAACGATCTGAAATGATTAAATCTCTATCACAGATTGGATTTTATGAAGAGAACAGATATTTCAAACATAAGGATACGAAGATCATTGTCGAATTCCCACCAGGACCTCTTTCAATAGGTAATGAACCAATCAGAAATATTATCACTATAAATACTGAATGTGGTGACTTGCGAATTATTTCCCCAACTGAGTCTGTTAAAGACAGACTTGCAGCATTTTATTTCTGGAATGATTTGCAATGTTTGGAGCAGGCATTATTAATAGCTCAATCAAACAAGATAGATATTGAAGATATTAGACGATGGTCATTGATAGAGGGTGAAGAGAAAAAATTTATGGATTTTCTTGAAAGGGTAAAAGATATTTCAGATAAATCTTCTATCTAATGATTAATATTTTTGTACTGTACTCCACTTCTCCAATTTCAGCTCTTAATAAATATATCCCGTTTGAAAGACTTTGAGTGTTCCAATTCAAATCAAATTCTCCGGTATTCTGTTTTTCATGTTTCAATTTATCAACCAGTTGTCCCTTAATATTGTATACTTCAATTATCACTTTTGAAGGCTTTTCTAACATATATGATAAAGTGCAATTATTTTTAACTGGAAGTGGAAAAATCCTTATTGAAATTTCATCTTGAGGTTGAGTATCTACTGAATACATTTCCCCGAAATCCTGCATCGCGATCTGCATGAGTTGCTTTGCTCCGGATTCATTCATATAATATAAAGGAAATCCGAGAAGATACAGTTTGTAATCTCCATCAAACCGAAGTGCGCAGGGCTTATTTTCCCATTGAGGTGCATCGATCGAAGAATCATATGTGAAGATTGTATCAGCATCGCTTTCTGGAAACAATTTATAAATATAACTCAGATTATCTCCCCACATGGCAATTGGGACTTTTTCTTCGACCACATCAAGATAGGGGAATTCGCCAATACCATAAGCTCCTGAAAAATCATCATCGGAATTGTATTCGGGCAGTGAAGTGTGGAGGTACTGCTCAAAAAGATCAGAAGGTCCCGGAAGATGCTTCCAGCCGGACACGAACATATTTCCCCCTGCGATAAAGTAGCTCTTAAGAGGGTACACTGAACCTATGAATTGAGAGGTGAACATCTCATCAGAGTGCCAGATAATGCTGCTGTATTTTGCCATTTCAGAAAGAGGGGGAAGACTCCCCTGATCTTCGACATCCCACTCCGTGTAGTCATATCCCTGAAGCAAATACTGGTAGAAGGAATCAACCTCCGCATTTGTCGGAAACGCAGGATTTATCTGATCGGTCTCATCTATCACAAGTATTCCCTGATCAAGTGAAAAATCTATGGATGTGCCATGCACTTCATTAGAAAATTTACTGATATATTGTGTGTCACTTTCAAGCACTGCTGCAATTTTGTAATAGTATTCCACTCCTGCAATTACATCTTCATCAAAATAAGAAATGCCGGTTACTGTCTCATCATTGATCTTGATATATTCTTCACCAACTTGCTTTCTGTAAATGTTAAATCCCTCGATTTGCGGATCAAAGAATTCATTCCATACAAGTAATATTGCTCCGCGAGTTGCTTCAATCTCGTCGAGGACTGGAATTTTCTCATTATACCCGCCATCGAGCACCCAGTTGTCGGGATCGAAAACAAGATCATCGAGTGTGCTGTTAAGAGGAAGCGCATTATTACTGAAACCGGAATCCGCAAAAATACTATAGTCTGTTCCGTTCACACAAACGGGCAGTTGCATGGCAAAATTTTGTCCGAAAGTTCCCTCGGATTGAGTTGCTATTATAAGTGAGTCTTCCATATCCGAAGTATAGGTCGTATAGAAATAATAGGGGCGCCCTTCGTTGTAGAACCACTCATGAAAGAACCAGTCCAGTTCCATCCCACTCACACTCTCAGCCATGTCTCTGAGGTTATCTGTCAGGAAATTTCCATATTTAAACTGCGGATCCTGCATAAGGTTATACACGGTTTCAAAAAAATCAACATCTCCAAGAACGCCTCGCAGCATATGCATTGTCCACGCCCCTTTGGAATAGATCACAATGTCAAATATTTGAGATGCAGAGCCATCAGGATCACGATATAAGCATGGATCGAGGTCTATGCCTGTATCAAGCGCATTCATAAAATCATGCAATCCTTGTGATCCATACAAATTTTCTGCCCAGAGCGCTTCACTGTAACGTGCAAATCCCTCTTTCAACCACACATGTGCCCACGATCCTATAGAAAGGCAGTCTCCAGCCCACTGGTGCGAGAGCTCATGCGCCACAGTCGATTCAGCTCCCGGATCGCCAACATACCCGCTTCGAAAGGAGGTACAAGTTTGATGCTCCATTGCAAGACAACTCAAGTTTGCACACAATGCATGCCCATATTTCTCCTCAATAAAGGGATACTCACCGTACACCGATGCAAAAAAGGTTATTATATCAGGTGTAATGCTGAAAAGATTCACACAAGTGTTATACAATTCAGGAAAAAGATAGTGATCGATCGGCATTGTGTCATCGCCGGAAGTGTATGTTTGAGAGTAAATTTGATAATTTGAGATTGCGAGTGACGTGAGATACGTTGCGACAGGATAGGATTCGTGCCATTTATCCGTGACAGTGTCATTTCCATTGTCGATTTGCTCGATAAGTAATCCGTTGGATGCACACACATATTCATCGGGATAGGTGATCCAGAGATCGAGGGAATCGGGCTTGTCTGCAGGTGTATCTTTACATGCCCACCACTTTCGTGCACCTTTTGGAGAAACCATTGTAAAGACATTCGGAGTGCTGCTATGAGATTCGAATTTCATGCCGTCACTGAGTTTTGCATCCGGGTACCCTTCATAGGATACGACAATCTCGATCATGTCATCAATATTGTAGGTTTCATCGAGATGAACTGTTATGGTTTCATCAGCATGAACGAAGCTCAGGCTTGTCCCATTCTGCGATATATCTGTGACAGTTAAATTATTCGTAAAATTAAGTTCTATTTCTTCAGTTTGATCCTCGCAGATTCTTGCCAGCATGGTTATTTCAGATTCTATGAATTCAGCATCAATATCTATATCGATATCTATCTTATAATATGTGACATCATAGTTATCCATACTTTTCGAATCCTCAAGTATTTCGCGGAATTGTTCATAGTGATCTGCCTGCTGCTGTAAATTCAGGTTTGTATTTTCTATTATTTTTTGATAGTCGGGATAAGGTCGAGTATTTTCTGAGAATAGGAGAATGGGAAGGAGTAAAATAAAAACTAAAAATGTTATTTTTTTCATAAGAAATCCTCGTTAAATTTTCTTGCTGAGAAAAGATACTAAGGTGTGGAATCCTGTCAATTAATTTTGTATAATCCTCGCATCCTGACGTGATAAACCCGTCACTACACTCTCGCTGGAAGTAGGCGCAAGTTCAGCCTGTACCATAATATCCCACTTTCTCAGGCAACTGACGGAAATGCCCTGACAAGTTGTAATGTTGAATCAGTTAAAACAAGATTCCAATCTTGTTTATTTGCGTTGTTTAGTTAAAATATGGAGTACAAAATCAGAGATTTTACATAAAACATAACGGATGTTCTACTCCCAAATTCCCAAAATATAAAAATATTGACAGCATCTCACCTCTCCTCAATACATTAATCTCAATCGGGAGGTTTACATGAAAAGGATCATTGTTTTGATAGCTATATTTATTGCTGTGGGCTTACCACTTTCAGCAGCAAGCCGTTATGCCCTTGTTATTGGGAATGGAAACTACGAAGGTGCCTACCTTCGCAATCCTGTGAATGATGCAATTGACCTGGCTAATCTTTTAGAAGAATTGGATTTTAAAGTTACGAAAGCTACAGATGTTAAACAGAAGGAGATGGAACAGCTGATTGAAGATTTTGGCAGAAAGATTGGTAGAGAAGATATTGCGTTATTTTACTATAGCGGTCATGGTTTACAGGTGAAAGGAAATAATTATTTAATTCCTTTGGAAGCTTCAATAGATGATGAACATGATATTAAATATGAAGCAGTACATGTTAATTGGATTCTGGATGAACTCTCTGTTGCTAAAATGAACATATTTATTTTAGACGCTTGCAGGAATAATCCCTTTAAAAGAGTAAAAAGTATTGATCGTGGATTAGCACAAATAAATTCAACTCCTCCAGAAACATTTATTGCATACGCAACTGCACCGGGTAAAGTGGCAGTTGATGGCTTGGGTAGAAATAGTCCATATACAAAGTATTTGATGGAACAGATGCAAAAACCAAACGTGCCTATTGAACGAATGTTTAAAAACGTACGCTCTAAAGTTATAGAGGAAACACATAATGAACAGATACCCTGGGAAAACACATGCCTTACCGATGATTTTATTTTTTGCATGAGTGGTTATACCAAACCGACAATTAATAAAGAAGAGTCTGATATAGAAAAAATAAAAACGAATTTAGATAATATGATCTTTGTCCCAGGCAGCACATTCCAGATGGGTAGTGATAATGGTTCAATAGATGAAAAACCAGTACACACAGTAAGTGTTGATGATTTTTATATTGGACAATATGAGATAACAAATCGCGAGTATATAGATTTTCTAAATGAGAAAAAAGTATTGCCAAATGGTAGTTATAATAACAAAGAATACATAGATATGAATGATATTAATTGTGCAATTGGGTATAGAAATGAAAAATTCTATTTTAAGGGGAGTAAATATGCGAATGATGAGGATTGCCCAGTGACAGAAGTTACTTGGTTTGGAGCGGATGCATACTGTAAATGGAAAGGAGGTCGCTTGCCAACAGAAGCAGAATGGGAGTATGCTGCGAGAGGGGGAAATAACTCAGTAGGTTATATATATTCAGGAAGCAGTAATTTAAGCGAAGTTGCTTGGTTTAAAGATAATTCGGATAATAAAACACATACTGTGGGTAGAAAGCAACCTAATGAACTTGACATATACGACATGTCAGGTAATGTGTGGGAGTGGTGTAATGATTGGTTTGCCAATGATTACTTTTCAATAAGTAACAGTAATAATCCTAAAGGACCATCAGTCGGAAACTACCGTGTGATTAAGGGTGGCAGTTGGGGTAACGATATATCTGATTGCCGAATTACAACTCGTAACCGTAGCAGACCCAATGTTAGTGGCTATACTGGTGGTTTTCGTATAGTGAAATCAGTAGAGTAATTTCAGTATTGGAAGTCTTCAATGAATAAGCCTTTTATTGTTATTCTTATAGTGCTATTAATTTCATTTTCGCTTTCAGCAGCTAGCCGCTATGCCTTGGTAATTGGTAATGGCAGCTATGACGGCGCGTATCTTCGAAATCCTGTGAACGATGCAAACGCCATGGCGAGCGCGCTTCGAGAACTTGATTTTACAGTAATTCAAAAAACTGATCTCACAAAAAAACAAATGCTGGATGTAATATGGGATTTTGAAAAAAAATTCACTGCTGACGATATTTGCTTATTCTATTATAGCGGACATGGCGTGCAGGTTAATGGCATAAACTATCTCATTCCACTCAAAGCAAATATCCTGAATGAAAAAGATGTTGAGTTTGAAGCAGTAGCGCTTAATAGATTCATGAGTAATCTCGAAAAAGCCAAAATGAATATCGTGATCCTGGATGCCTGCCGCGATAATCCTTATAAGGGAACACGCTCAACAAGTAAGGGATTGGCACAGGTAACTTCAAAAACCGATGGTACGTTTATTGCATATGCTACAGCACCTGGCACAACAGCTTCTGACGGTTCAGGAAGCAACAGTCCATATACTAAGCATTTGATACAAGAGATGAAAGTACCCGGACAGGAAATTGAAGATATGTTCAAGAATGTACGAATTGCAGTAAAAGATGAAACAAACAATACCCAGATTCCCTGGGATTCCTCCTGCTTGACGGATGAGTTTATTTTTGCTATGAGCTGCACACCACAAACACAACCCGATATTCAAGTTGAAACCGAATACTCATACGGCACAATAAAAGTAGAAAGCAATGCAGATGGTTCTGTATATGTAGATAATGACTATGTGTGCTCCATTAGCAAAGGAACTATAAAGACTCTTAAAAATATTAAAACCGGCTCTCATACGGTAAAAGTAAAAACTGACGATGAAACAAAAACCGAATATGTGACCGTACAAAAAAACAGCACTTCCTCTCTTAATTTTTATTTTGCACCAGCAAGTACTGGAGATGACAATATGGTCTTCGTCCAAGGTGGCACCTTCCAGATGGGCAGCAATGAGGAAGCCGATGAAAAACCAATACATACTGTTACAGTGAATGATTTTTATATAGGTAAATATGAAGTAACACAGAAAGAATGGAAGGAGGTGATGGGAAAAAATCCTTCAAATTGGAAAGGTGACGAACTGCCGGTTGAAAGAGTGAGCTGGTACGATGCAGTGGAATTCTGTAACAAGAAAAGTGAGAAAGAAGGCTTACAAAAGTGTTACAGTGGAAGTGGAAAAAATATAACCTGCAACTTCAATGCAAATGGTTATCGATTACCCACAGAAGCAGAATGGGAGTATGCGGCGCGAGGAGGTAACAAATCCCGAGACTATACATATTCCGGTTCGAATTCTATAGGTGATGTTGCTTGGTGCAGTAGTAATTCTGGAAGTAAAACACATCCCGTTGGGAAAAAGCAATCCAATGAACTTGGTATTTATGATATGAGCGGAAATGTATGGGAATGGTGCAATGACTGGTATGATAGTAATTATTATTCAAGCAGTCCTCGTAATAATCCTCCCGGAGCATCCGTGGGCTTCTACCGCGTGTTTCGTGGCGGCGGCTGGCGCGGCAGCGCTGGCGATGGCCGCGTTGCTGATCGTCGCTACCACAACCCTGCCAGCAGCAGCAGCATAGGTTTTCGCCTTGTCCACAGTTCAAAATAGAAATCCATCTTGTTTTGAGCTGGAAATCGAGCAACGAAATGGAGAAAAAGACGAACGGAGTGAGAGCGGAGCGGTCTTTTACGGAATGAAGACGCTCGATTTCTTATTTAAAGAAATATAATTAAATAAAGTTATTGAGGTATAATGCAATTTAGATTATTTGTGATACCGGGAACAGATTCAGGAGAATCTTTAGATCAACTAAATAAATTTTTACGATCGCATCGAATATTGGAGGAAAACCACGAATTGGTTTCTAATAAAAATGGTAGCGCTTGGCACTTTTGTATTAAGTATTTAGAGCATAATCCAAATACGAATCAATCTTATTATAAAAAAGTAGATTACAAACAGATACTTGATGAAAAAACATTCGAGAAGTTCAGTATATTACGAACGATAAGAAAAGAAATAGCTGCAGAAGAAGCAATACCTGCGTATGCGGTTTTTACTGATAAAGAATTAGCTGAGATTTCAAAACTTTCTGAAATAGATGAAAAATCAATACAATCAATTAAAGGTATTGGGAAGAAAAAAGTAGAAAAATATGGAAGTAGATTTATGAATAACTTGAATGAACCATCAAATAAATTACAATCTGAAAATAATGAAAAGAGTACATTCGTTGATTGAAAGAATTGCAGAAATGGAAAATCTGCGATTGGCTTTTTGGAAGGCATCACATAGGAAGTCAGGCAAGAAAGAGGTTTTGGATTTTCAAATGAATCTTGAAAAAAACCTAATGATAATGAAGGAGCAGATATTAGATGGTTCTATAGAAGTAGGTAATTATCACTATTTCAAGATTTACGATCCCAAAGAGCGTCTTATTTGCGCAGCATCTTTTCCAGAAAGAGTTTTACATCATGCCATTATGAATGTATGTGAGCCAGTTTTCGAGAGATATCAAATTTATGATAGTTATGCTACAAGAAAAGGAAAAGGAACACATGCAGCACTACAAAGAGCGTATTGTTTTCAAAAGAAGAACTCTGTTTTTCTGAAACTGGATGTGCGAAAATATTTTTATTCAATTGACCAAGAAATACTAATGAGGTTACTCTATCGTAAATTCAAAGATCCTCATCTGTTGAGATTATTTGAGAAAATAATCCAAAGCTATGAAACTGAATATGGTAAGGGGTTACCGATTGGTAATCTTACCAGTCAGTTTTTCGCTAATTTCTATCTTGCTGGATTTGATCATTTTGTAAAAGAGGTTTTAAAAGTACTATACTATGTTCGTTATATGGATGATATGGTTTTCTGGTGTAATAGTAAATATGAAATGAAATATAAAGCTATGCAAATTGAAGAATATATTTCAAAATTAAATCTAACATTGAAACCTGAAATTTTAAATTATACCGACAAAGGATTATCATTTTTAGGTTATCGCTTATTTAAATATCGTATCAGATTAAATAATAGGAGCAAACAAAGATTTAAAAAAAAATTGATAGAATATAATAAGAAATTAGAAAAACGAATTTGGACACAAAAGTGCTATCAGTGTCATATTCTCCCATTGCTAGACTTTATAAGCAAAGCAGATACGATTTGTTTACGAAATAATATTTTAAAGGGTATTGATCAATGGGCTTCAACCGCGTGAATCGTGGCGGCAGCTGGAACAACAACGCTAACAATTGCCGCGTTGCTAATCGTAACAACAACAACCCTGACAACAGCAACAACAACATAGGTTTTCGCCTTGTCCACAGCTCAAAACAGGATGGATTTCTTTTTTTGAACAGATCAATGTCCTATCCCGAATGGGCGAATAATAAAAGAAGGATACTTGTTAGTAGGTTCATCTCGAACACGAGTATCCTTTTATTAATGTTGAAACCTATTTGGAGGGCAAAATCCGAGATTTTGCATAAAACATCACGGATGTTTTACTCCATAGAACTTAAAATAAAATGATGTATGGAAAAATATAAAGAGTATATACATAATCCACCTCATTTGTATCGTTCGAATTCGAAATATTTTATTACTGGAGCAACATACGAAAAGAAATACTTTTTATTATCAGATAAAGCAAAAACTCGTGTTTTTAAGTCTCTCTATAAAGGTTTCAATTCATTAGGATGGACTCTCGAAGATTGGGTCATTCTTCATAATCATTATCATGTAATGGTAAATGCACCGGAAAACGCAGAATCGTTATCGGGGATAATCAGAGATGTTCATAAATTTACAGCACTGTGGATCAAGAAGAATATACTTGAATCTCTGAACGATGAAAAAATTTGGTGGAACTATTGGGATACGTGTATTACATACGAAAAGTCATACTATGCCCGTCTCAATTATCTTTGGAATAATCCGGTCAAGCACGGATTAGTTGAAAAAGCAGAAGATTGGGAATTTGGTAGTTACTATTATCGTTACAGGAAAGAAGAAGAATATTTGGAAAAGTTGAAAAAGAAATATCCCTTTGATAAAATTAACGTAAAAGATGATTTTTAATATGAAATCTATGGAGTTAAATATTATGGAGTGCAACATCCGCGATGTTGCTGTGTGCAAACAACATTTGTTTAGAAAAATATCACGGATATCTTACTCCAAACTAATAACCGAAAGGAGTAAAAACTATGAAAAGAAATCACATTATAATCACGATATTTTTCATATTTATTTATACAATGAGTTATGCCACACCGAGTTGGTACACGAATAATTACCCAAACCAGTTCTCGGATTATTTTATTGGCAAAGGATTTGCTGAAATCAAAAATAACAACGAAGCACAAGCAGAAAAGAAAGCTGTTCAGATGGCTCTAAACGATGCAGCATCTACTATTTCTTGCACCGTATCCGGTGAAACGATTAATCATTTATCTGAACTGGGAAGTGATGAGAATGCACATGTGGAAGACTATTTCTTAAATGAAACAAAAATCGAAACGGATTTAGAAGTAATGAACTACAAAGTGTTGAAAGAATCAAAGGAAGATGATATTTGCTATGTAATGGTCGGGCTTCCGCTTCAGGATTTACAGCAAAATTATAAGTATGAAATAGAAACTGGAATCAATAATGTAAATCAAACCTTTCGGCTTGCAGAACAAATTTCAACATCAAATCTAGTCGAAGCGATTAAGAAATATGAGCAGTGCATTGCTTGCCTGCAAGATATTACTGAGGATATGAAAATATATCTCTTTCTCAATAAATGGCAAAATGATCTTGAAGATAATTTAAAGGGTGTACCTTCACAAAATACAATTGAGGAAAGATTAATAACACTCTCAGGTATCACACCAAAATCAACTGCATTTCTGGCAGATGAATTACTTGAGCCAATTCTGGAAAAGATAGACCAGAACTCATCATTTATTATCTATCCCTTTGAGTGGCAGAACACTGGTTTTGTATCAGAATTTGGTAATACATTCTCTGAGATAGTTGCTAATAAAATTAGCTCAATGAAGAGCTGTTCAAGAATAAAAGTAAAAGATTATGCTTCAGCTGATTATATACTACGAGGGAAGTTAATAAATTCCGATGCTGGATTATATATCCTTATCTCAATAAAAAATTTGCATGACAACACTGAGCTGAGCAATCAGTTATTTGTGAATGAGGTAACCTGTGAAAACATTAGATGGGAAAGAATTAAACCAAAAGACCTGGATAAAGCATTACAGGATAAGCTTGCATTGTATGAATCCATCCAGAGTGATAATGCTCTGAAAGTCGAACTGCAAACAGAAAAAATGAGTGATGGTCCTGTAGTGTATTATTATGATGAAGAACCGCAGTTATTGGTTAAATCCAACAAAGCATGTTATGTGAGATTGATTTATATTTTCTCAGATGGATTGAAAACACTTCTTGTCGATAATTACTATATTTCTACAGATAAAACAAATCAGTGGGTAAAATTACCTTTCGAATTTATCGTATGTGAACCTGCCGGTATCGAACAGATGCTCCTACAAGCTTCAACGGAAAAGATGCCCGATCTATATGTAAAGACGGTTCCTTTAGATGATAATTCCCATATTGATGTGATTGAAACTGAACTTGCTGAGCAGATAACAAAAACTAGAGGAATAAAGATAAAAAATCCGGAAAAGGAAATTACTGAGAGAGTTTATCAGTGGACAGTGTTTGAGGAATAGTAATTAATTCATAAATATAAATATTTTTGTTTTTGGAGTGCAAAATCCGTGATTTTGCATTCACTCCAAAGAAATGCGTAAAACATCATGGATGTTTTACGCCAAAGTCCCCGAAATATAAATTTATTGACAGCAACTGCCGGCAGATATGAGTCTATTTAGAGCATTTTTGAAGTGCTCAGAAGAATTCATAAACCAACCGGAGGACACATGAAAAAAATAGTATTTACACTGTTACTTGCCATAACACTCATCTTCATCTCCACCTGTTGCGAAAAAAGCACAAGCCCGAGTAATGATACTGATTATATTGGATGGATCG
>CAYUTH010000062.1:0-11752 GCA_964447485.1 uncultured Candidatus Cloacimonadota bacterium
CTCATTGCGGTCACATTAAAGGCATTTCTGTGTTTCAATTTTGCGGGATCGGCTTCCATGAGGTCGATTGCGGCTTTTATCGCATCGGGCATATACATCATGTCCAGGTATGTGCCTTTGCCCAGGTTACATGTATATTTCTTATTTCTGATGGCTTCATAATAAATTTCGACCGCATAATCTGTCGTGCCGCCGCCGGGGAGTGTTTCGTTTGAGATAATACCGGGATAGCGGACACCTCGGGTATCCACGCCGAATCGCTTGAAATAATAATCGCAGAGCAGTTCTCCGGCAACTTTGGTGACGCCGTACATCGTGCCTGGTCTTTGAATGGTATCCTGTGGTGTGTTATCGAGAGGTGTTGATGCTCCGAATGCGCCGATCGAGCTGGGAGTAAATACTGCACAGCCATGTTCGCGAGCTACTTCCAGTACATTATACAAGGCATTGATGTTCACGTTCCACGCAAGATTTGGCTTTGCTTCCGCAACTGCGGACAGGATCGCTGCCAGATGATAAATTGTATCGATATTGTATTTTTTAACAACATCTTTTACCTGCTCGATATTAGTGCAGTCAACCATTTCACAAGGACCAGAATTCTTAAGAGTCTCTCCGGGTTTTGTTCTGTGAAATCCGGCAACCACATTATCATTACCATATCTTTTTCGTAATTCCATTGTGAGTTCAGAGCCAATTTGGCCTACAGCTCCGGTAACAAGGATTTTTTGCATTTATTCCTCCGATTTCAATTTTATTTTTCTAAAACTACTACTGCAACTGCAGATTCTTTCGTGTGGGAAAGCGACACGTGGACATTATTGATACCTGCGTTTTCACAGATTTCCTGTGCGGAGTTCTGCATACGGAGTTCCGGCTTGCCCAGTTCATTATTGATAACCTCGACATCCTTCCATTTCAAGCCGCCCCGTAAACCGGAACCAAGCGCTTTCAGGAATGCTTCTTTCGCGGCAAATCTCGCAGCAAAACATTGTGCCTGTATGGCGAGATTTTCGGCTCTGGTGCAATAGGTTCTCTCACTCTCTGTAAAGAGCATATCTATGAATTTATCACCGTGGGAAGCCAACTCTTTTTTGATCCGTTCAACTTCAACAAGGTCTGTACCAATGCCAAATATCATAGTCTACTCTTTTTTATCTGCCGGTTTCTCTGTCAACATTAATTCGCGCTTTTTTAGGGCATTTTGCACAACCAGATATTCGCTCCAGGGAAGTTCCTGCGTGCCGTAACCCATTGTTGTTTCGTGAGCTTTTCCGCAGGTGATAACCGTGTCTCCATCCTGTACAGAAAGTATGGCATTTTCTATTGCCTCCTCCCTGTCCGGAAGCATGAAAAAGTCTATTCCTTCTTTTCTTCCTTCCTGTATGCAGCCGGCAGCAATCTCTTTTATGATCGCATCGAGTGATTCCGTACGCGGGTCTTCTGCAGTGATATAAATCTTGTCTGCAAGTTGCCCTGCGACAATGCCCATTTCTCTTCGCTTATGAACATCCCGAAGTCCGGCACTTCCAAAAACGACATGTATTTGGCCCTTTGTGAATGAACGAACCGCCCGAAGGGCTTGCCTGAGCGCATTTGCTGTATGTGCAAAATCAATGATCACGTTAAAATTTTCCTGCGAGTGTGGGATGAGTTCCATCCTGCCTTTTATACGCTGTAATGATTCAATTGCTGAGATTATCTTCTCTTTTGATATGTTCTGCGAATACGCAACGGCAATTGCTGCGAGGATGTTATAGATGTTATATTCTCCAAGCAAACGACTTACAATTTTAAGCTGTTCTTGTGGCGTATGTACAGTAAATTTCAGCGGTCCCTCTTCTTGAGAGATATCGTTCGCCCAGAAATCTGCTTTATTACTCAGCCCGAAAGAAAAATGTTGATCGGCTCCAAATTTTTGAAATGTGCCGAATGACGGATCATCATAGTTGAGCACACTTATTTTAGGGATATTTTCCTTTTTATGAGATAAAGAAAGAAGCTCGAATAAATGAGCTTTTGCATTGATGTACTCCTCCCGGGATTTATGGAAATCGAGGTGCTCAGAAGTAATGTTCGTGAGTATGCCAATATCATATTCACATGCTTCCACGCGGCACTGTACAAGCCCGTGCGAGGAGGTTTCTATTACTGCATACTCAGAACCTGCAGCAACCATTTCTGCCAGATATTTCTGGATTGATACCGCATCAGGCGTCGTGGTGTGGAATCCTGTTTGGAATACTTTATCTCCGATTATAGCATTTATAGAAGTAACCAATCCTGTTTTGTACCCTGCTGCGTTCAGAATATGATGTATGAGAGTCGAGGTTGTTGTCTTTCCATCAGTCCCGGTCACACCGATAATTTTAAGTTTTCTTGCGGGAAATCCGTAAAATTCTGCGCCAAGACTATATAATGCGTCTCTTGTATTTTTCGTTTTTATGAAGGGTACAATATCATCTTTCTGGGAGAGTGGTTCGTTTTCAAATAGGACTGCTGCGGCTCCTTTTTCGATTGCTTTTTTTATATAATTATGCCCATCCGCATCAATTCCGTTAATTGCTACAAACAGGTCGCCCTTCTTAAGATTTCGTGTATCAAAAGAGATGCCGGATATTTCAATTTCATGAATGGACTTGTTGCCCAGCACAGCATAATCATTCAGGTTTTCAAGTAGTTTTTGTAACGTCATTACTCTTCCAAAGAATCGGAGATCTTGCCTTTTTTGATCAGGCTGCGGAGGGAGACATACGTTTTTATTCCACTATTCATAAACTTATACCAGAAGGGCTTGTATACATGATCCTGCATGCCGATGAATTTCCTGAACTCTCCGCCAAATCCTTTCTTAAAGCGGTATACTCCAAAAAGCGGATGTCCTTCTTTGGGATGAGCAGGCACACCCCAGAGGTCGTAGATTTTGTGTCCCTGCTCTTTTGCCCACTGGATCACATGCCAATGCAGTGCCTGATTCGGCATAACATTCCTATACTCGTCTGATGAAGCGCCGTACATATACCATATTTTCTGCCCGAATGCAAAAATATATACTCCTGCAACAGGAATCTCCTCATAATATGCCATGAATAATCGCACCATCCCCTTGTCTGCCATCTGCTCGATCACTCGTTTGTAGTATTCAAAATTATGAATAATAAAGGCATCGCGCTTTGCAGTAGTTTCATAGATGTTATAAAATTTCTTCGCGCCTTCCAGCGACGTTTCTTCTTTTACTTCTACTCCCCTTTTCATTGAAAGCCGTATATTATAACGAGTTTTAGATTCACAACCAGCAAGAATATCCTCAAGAGATCTTGTAAGATCGAGAAAGTATGTTGCTCTGGGTTGTATCTGCTTTTTTACAAAATGAAAATTATGCTCATGCAAAACACTGAGTGCAGGTTCATCATCTTCATCAATTTCAGGATCGATTTTCAAGACAATGGCATTATGCTGTTTGGCAATTTCAGAAATTTTATCCATCAAAACGGAGAAATGTTCTTGTTTCGTGACATCAATAACCGGACCTCGCGGTGCGTAAAAAATGCATTTGCCGATATAGGGGATTTTTCGCTTTTGTAGAGAGATGCCGCCAACGATCCGATCGTTTTCAAACACGGCAATTCGGATCGGTACCCAGCCGGAAATTCGTTTGATCTCCCCCCATTCATAAGACTGGATGATCGGGCATTCCGGGGTCGATGCCACGAATTCATTCCATCTGGAAAATTCTTCTTCTGTGTGCAAAATTTTGCATTCGATATTTACATTCATAGATACTCTGCGAACTTTTACGTTCAGATGTGACAATCTTCGCATATCGAATCTGTCAACTTTTTCCTTCTCCATCATGCATTTCGTAAAAATTGACAGCCCTGATCACTCGTCTAAAAAGAACCTTATCATAATGAAAAGGAGTTCATTAACAATGAAAGTCGTTCATTTGTTTCTGACAGGTCTCATATTAATCATTCTGCTTTCCTGCAGCGGGTTCCTTTTTGCACAGGATAACGAACAGCCCGAAGAGGAGATCATGAAAGACCCGATAGTAATAATGCACACGAATTATGGTGACATCACAATCAAGCTCTATAACGATACGCCGCAGCATAGAGATAATTTCCTTAAACTCGTCGAAGAATGCTTCTATGACAGCACGCTTTTCCACAGAGTTATTGCCGGTTTTATGATACAGGCAGGTGATCCGGATTCGAAAAATGCGATACCCAAAAAACAGCTTGGTGCAGGCGGTCCGGGCTACACAGTACCGGCAGAATTCCGCAAAGACCTTATCCACAAAAAGGGAGCGCTTGCAGCTGCGCGTCAGAGAGACCAGGTCAACCCACAGAAACGCTCTTCCGGTTCACAGTTCTATATCGTTGTAGGACGCCCCTGGACAGCAGACGAAATGATAATGGTCCAGGAGAGATTAGGTTTTAAATATACTGACGAGCAGAAAGAAATCTATGAAACTCTCGGCGGTTACCCATTCCTTGATAGAGAATATACGGTTTTTGGTGAAGTAATCGAAGGGCTGGATATCGTTGATGCGATCTCGGTCGTTGACACCAATCCTGCGGACAGACCACTTCAGGATGTGGTAATTGAAAGCATAGAAATCGTGGAATAGCGTCTCGGTTTCCTCCTTGGGAAAACCCATGCTGTAGTAATTTTTTATCACAAATATCAGTGCAAAGATTGACATAGAAAATCATGGTTTTGTTTTTGATATATAAATTTACCGGAGGTGATACTTAGTGACCAAAGTGGTAGTTGGTAAAGACGAGAGCTTTGAAGGTGCTTTTCGCCGCTTCAACCGAAAGGTTCAGCGCTCGGGTGTTCTTTCTGATATCAAAAAGAACCGTTATTACGAAAAGCCCAGCGATAAACACCGAAGAGAACTCAAAGCGACTTTGCGTAAACTTAAACGTAATAGTTTCAGATATCGTTCGCGCTAATGTGTATCGATAATTTTACGTAAACCTCAATGGATATTATTAATATCATTACCCTCGGAATCATTCTTGTTTTCGGGGGTTTTGGTTTTATATCAGGATTCATCAAGGGAAGTGCCCGACTCATCGGATGGATTGTTGCGCTGATCTTTGCAATCCGGCTGGGTCCTGCATTTTCAGTATTCTTCCAGAACACTTTTCATTTTTCGGTTAAAACATCTCACATATTGGGCGGTGTTGTAATTTTTCTTGTCGTGATGGTTATCATTGCCTTCATTGTAAAAATCCTAAAGAGGGTGGCTGAGGCGCTCCATTTAAGCTTCCTGGACAGATTACTCGGGCTTATTCTGGGCTGCTTCCAGGCAATGATCGTGATCTTTCTGCTCTCGCTCTTCATACAGATCCTCCCCCTTCAGGGAAAAGCACAGACAGCCATTACAAACGCAACTTTTGTGGAATGGAGCAATGAGAAGATCGCACGAATCCTTGAAGCGACCAAGCTCGACTCCCAGATCCGAAATAACTCATATTATCAGGAACTTCTCAAATTACAATATAAACTTCAAAAGGAAGTAACGGACGCCGTTTCACCACTTTCATGAAAAACGCTTTTGAAGAACTGGAATTCAATAAAGTAAAAGCGTTGATTTCCACACATTGTGTGTCTCCCCTCGGAGAACGGCTTGTGGAAGACCTCACTCCGCTTCGAGAAAAAACACTCGTAGAAAAAAAACTGTCCGAGCTGCAGGACGTCTTCAATTACCTTGAACAAAGCCACCATTTTGCACTTTCCGGTCTTGAAGACACAGAAATGCTGTTTGAATATTTTGGCAAATACGAGCAGTTCAATATCGACCAGCTCCTCATGTTTGGAAGCAATATCCGTATTGCAAATACACTTAAAAAAGACAGAGATATTTCACCTGAAATTTTTCCCGAACTGCATGCAATTACATCTGCCCTTATCGAAATGAAGGAACTCGAAAATAGGTTTGATAAAATATTCGATTCGGCTGGGGAGATCAAAGATACGGCAAGCCCAATATTATCATCTATCCGAAAAAACAAGCTGAAGGCAAGAAAGCGCATTTACACCGAACTTGAAAGCATTCTTGAGAAAAAGGATTATGAAAATGTAATTCAGGAAAAAGTGGTAACCTTCCGCGACGAGCGCTATGTGATCCCCGTGCGCGAAGGAGGCGTTACGCAGATGAAGGGCATTGTGCACGGACGCTCAAAAACGGGCGCTTCCTTTTATGTGGAGCCCCTCTCTGTTATGGAACTCAACAATTCTCTGAACACGCTCTCTGAAGAAGAAAAACAGGAAATTCATAGGATACTTACCGAACTTTATAACCAGCTGAAAGACAATAAAGAGGAACTGGAACAGAATCTTGGCATTCTCCAAATAATCGACTTCCTTAATGCCTGCGCCCTTTATAGTAGAAGCATTCATGCGCAGATGCCTACCATTATAGACGATACGCGCCTAAGCTTGAAAAATGCCAGACACCCGCTTCTTTTCAACAGTATAAAAGATCCAAAAAATATTATTCCCTTCTCTTTGCATATTGGAGATGAATTCAGGGGGATCGTCATTTCCGGCGTAAATACAGGCGGAAAAACTGTTACGCTGAAAGCAACTGGACTTCTTACCATGATGGCTCTTTCGGGTTTGATGATCCCGGTCGAAGAATCTCAAATCGGGATGTTTACTTCATTTTTTACTGATATAAATGACGAGCAGTCAATTGAGGACTCGATCAGTACTTTTTCCTCACATATAAAGAAACTCAATGCAATTTTTGATGGCGCAGACGGAGCTTCTCTCATCCTTATTGATGAACTTGGCACAGGCACCGATCCTGAAGAAGGCGCTGCGTTTGCACAATCCGTCATGGAAGCGCTGATTGCAAAAAAATCAAAAGTGATCATTACCACACATTTGAATAAACTGAAAATATTTGCATCTGAACACCCCCTTTGCGAAAATGCTTCGATGCGGTTTGATCAGGAAAAACTACAGCCCACCTACCAGCTCGATCTCGGTTTTCCGGGAAACAGCTATGCGCTGGATATCGCAAAGGAATATCATTCTCCGGAAAATATTGTGGCACGAGCCCGGGAACTTATTGATCAAAAAAGCCTGCAACTAAGTGAGCTTCTGAAAAAAACAGAACAGCAAAGGATCCATCTCTCCCAAAAGTTGTATGAATTCGATTTGAAGAATAAGCTTCTTGAACAGCAACTGGAATCTTTAAATAAAAAAGAGCAAAATTGGAAGCAGGTCGAAAAAGAACGAACGCAGAAAGCGCTTAAGGATTCTGAGGAATATCTCTCACAATTGCAACGGGAGTTCGATCACGAAATAGACGAACTGAAAAAACAATTCCGGGCTGAAAAAAATATAGATCATGCCAAAGTACATGACGTTAAAAACAGAATCTCAAAAGAAAGAATTTCGATTGAAAAAAAACAGGATGAGCTCTCCGATATCGAGTTCGTTCCAATAAAAGAAGTCGCAGTTGGCAAAGAGGTCTATATCAAGCCGCTCAAGCTGGTTGGGAAAGTTCATTCTGTTGAAAAAAATTCTGCCCGTGTTCTTGCTGAAGGGCTTACTTACAATGTCAAAAAAGCTGATCTCTTCGAAATTCCAAAAGGCAAAGAGCTCGCTGAACATAAGGAAGATGCTGAGATTTCTATTCATGCTGATATCGACCACGATTTTGCTTTTGAACTCAATCTTATGGGCTTAACTTTCGATGAAGCGCGCATACAGCTGGACAAGTATCTTGACAAAGCGATACTGCTTAATTATCCAAAAGTAAGAATCTTGCACGGAAAGGGAACCGGGCAACTCAGAAAAAAGATATGGGAGCACCTAAAGCATGACCGGCGCATCAAAGAATTTGTCTCAGCCCCGCTCCAGGAAGGCGGAGATGGGGTAACCGTGGTGTTATTAATGTAAAAAATACTTATTATGAAATTATCTATGATTTAGTAATGTAGGAAACTCATGAAAAATATATTCTTAATTATTTCGTTATTATGTCTCTTAAGTTGTTGTTCCGACCCCCCTGAACCCATGTGGGAAAATGCTATCTTTATTATGAACGATGATGGCAGCAATGTAACACATCTGATTGACGATTCTCCGGAAAATGTACAATTTACTCTTGATGATGAGAAAATAATTATAAATAGATTGGGGGGGGGGGATTTGGTCTATGAATATTGATGGAACTGATTTACAGAATTTAACTTCCAAATCGGTAGGAAGCGAGTTACCTTCTCTCTCACCTGATAGTACAAAAATCGCATTTTCAACCGGAGATATCTATACTATGAATATTGATGGAACAAACTTACAGAATTTAACAAATACCCCCGATGTGCAGGAAGGTTATCCTTATTTTTCTTTTGACGGCAGCAAAATTGTGTACACGGCAATGCAGGATAGTATTAATTCAATTTATATCATGTATGCAAATGGAGAAAATAAAAACGAGGTTATTTCCAATTCAACAAAATATTATCGTTATAGTTATCCTATATTTAATGTAGATGGCAGCACAATATTCTACAAGCATGCCAAACCGCCCCGAGGACTATACTCCATAAATGTTGATGGTACTAATAATACCTTTCTTTATGAAGGGTATATTGGCTATACTTTCCCTTCAATAACAGCAGATGGAACAAAAATTGTTTTTTATGCGGATAGTCATATTTTTACAATGAATGGAGATGGAACGAATATCACAGAGTTAGTGGTGGGAGGTTCACCGATGATCTCGTCTGATGGCTCGAAAATTGTTTTTGGTGGTGTTAAAATAATGAACAGTGATGGGACGGGACTTACAAAGCTTGAATACGGTTGGGATCCCCGTTTCTCTCACAACAAGTATAATGGCCATTATAAAATTGCCTATACAGGCGAGAGAAAGATTATTAAAGATTCAAACAAAGGAATCGTTTTTTAAGAAAAGAAGAAAAGGAGATAATCATGAAAAATATACTCTTAATTATTACGTTATTATATCTCTTATTTGGTTGTTCCGAAGTCTCTGACCATGAACCGATATTGGTGGGCGCTCTCTTTACTATGGATGACGACGGTGGTAATGTAACATATCTGATTGACGAATCTATAGAAAATGTGCAATTTACTCTTGATGATGAAAAAATAATTATAAATAAATCAGGGGATGGGATTTGGTCTATAAACACTGATGGAACTGAATTAAAAAAAATAACTTCCATATCAATAGGAGATGTGTTACCTTCTCTTTCTCCTGACGGTACTCAAATTTCCTTCGCATCCGGCGATATTTATATCGTGGATATAGATGGTACAAATTTGCGGAATCTTACAAATACACCCAATGTACAGGAAGGATATCCTTATTTTTCTTCAGATGGAAATCAAATTGTTTATACAACAAAGCAAGATAGTACAAATTCAATCTATATTATGGAAGCAGACGGAGGAAATAAAACTGAAGTTTTGTCAACGGCTACAACAAGATATTTTCTTTATAGATATCCAATATTTAATTCAAGTGGCGACACAATATTTTATAAGTATCGCGGGCAACCCCGAGGACTATACTCCATAAATACTGATGGTACTAATAATACCCTTCTATACGAAGGGTATGCAGGGGATACTTTCCCTTCAATCTCAGCAGATGGAACAAAAATTGTGTTTTATGTGAGTAATGATATTTTTATAATGACCGGAGATGGTACGAATATCACAAGATTGGCAGAGGGTGGTTGGCCTATGATCTCTTCTGATGGCTCAAAGATTGTTTTTAGCGGTGTTAATATAATGAACAGTGATGGTTCGGGACTTACAGAACTTGAAGATGGGGGAACCCCCCGTTTCTCTCACAACAAATATAACGACCACTATAAAATAGTCTATCGTTGCGCAAGAGAGATTAACAAAGAAACAAACAAAGGAATCGTTTTTTAATCTTCTCTGTATAAGAGTATCAATTCGTTTGCCAACTATGTACATGAAACTTGCATAAAATTTACTCTTCATTAAATAAAAGTCATGCGATACGACCAAACACTTCTCGAAGATATACGCTCTGCAAACAGCATTGTAGATGTGGTCGGGGAATATGTGCCACTGAAAAGAAGCGGTGCGAATTATACAGCCCCCTGTCCATTCCATAATGAGACCAAACCCTCCTTTATGGTCTCTCCCCGCCTGCAGATATTTAAATGCTTCGGGTGCGGAAAGGGCGGAAATGTCTTCACCTTTCTCATGGAATATGAAAAGATCACGTTTAACGAAGCAGTTAAAAAACTCGCTGACAGGGTCGGGATAAAGCTTCCTGTTTATCAGGAACAATCTAAAGAAGAGAAAAGTCTATACAACTCCCTCTATGGCATTTATGAATCCGCCCTGCGGTATTATCAAAATAATCTCACCGCAAAAGATAATGATGGGCTTGCATATTTGAAAGCGAGAAATATATCGGACGAGGATATCAAGATCTTTCAACTTGGGTTGGCTCTAAAAACACAGTCAGGGCTTCACGGGTACTTAGTAAAAAAAGGATTTTCAAAAGATGCGCTTGCCAAATGTGGATTATTTATAAGCTCAAATGGAGCTCTTCGGGATAAATTCTTTGAACGGATCATGTTTCCTGTATATAGTTCTGACGGCAAGGTGGTCGCTTTTGGGAGTCGAATATATAAAGAAGGTGATGACCGGGGTGCAAAATATCTGAACTCGCCAGAAACTCCCATATACCAAAAACGAAAACATTTATACGGACTCTACCAGACAAAGGACTCAATTATCAAAAACGATTCCGTCCTTCTTGTTGAGGGCAACATCGATCTGATTGCGCTCTGGCACCATGGATTTACAAACGTTGTTGCGAGCCTGGGAACAGCGCTTACTGAAGAACAGGTCAAGCTCCTTTCAAGATATACAAAAAATATTTACATCCTTTATGACAGCGATAGTGCGGGAAAAGAAGCTACTGCGCGCGCTATTAATACATTTATAACTCAGTCTATTTTTCCGAAACTCATCACTCTTCCTCCCAACACCGACCCGGACGACTTCCTCGAAGAACATGGAGCAGGTGCGCTTCGTGACTATATCGATGATGCAAAGACATTCTACAGCTTTATTTATGAGATCAGAAATGCCGGAAAAAATCTCGACTCAAAAAAAAGAGCGCTGACCGAAGTTATCTCTTTCCTCGATCAGATTGGAAGCCCTGTGCAAAAAGAACTTTATGTGCAGGAATGTGCAAACCTTTTTGGAGTAAGTGAAACGAACATCTTCAGGGCATTGCAGGCGCTCAAGAAAAAATCATGGAAGCCCAAAAATCCACTCAATTTGCATGTGGACCCCTATCACGAAGAAAAGGATATTATCCAGCTCATCCTTTCTCATCCGGAACAGTGTGCGGACTATTTCAATGATATTGAAGTTGATTATTTTACTCATCCTCTTATCAGGAAGCTGTTTAAGCTTTTTAAAACCAAAGAGAATCCCGATATCCTTGCGGAGAAAGGTGCTCCCCTCTTGGATTATTTTGATCCAAAAGATGCTGATTTCATTTCTGACCTTCTCTTCGGTGAATTGCCTTTTTCCAGAAATGATTTTGAAAAAATGCTCCTCGGTTTGCAATTAAGAAAGTTAAATGTTGACTTAAATACGCTTAATGAATATATTATAAAACATCCGGATAATGAAGATAAAATTCAAGAAAAGAAAGCTATTAAGCATAAAATAAATCAATTAAAGAAGGACTTTA